>DATMPY010000204.1:0-8975 GCA_035566955.1 Solirubrobacteraceae bacterium
CCTCCCCGCCCCCGCCCTGGGAGCGCAGCATGCCCCCCAACAGGCTGCTCGCGCTCGCCCTCCTCGCCGGCCCCACCCTGCTCGTCGCCGGCGCCCTCTGCCTCGCCACCTTCCTCGCCCGCGGTGGCCTCAACCTCAACACGATCACCCCCGTCGAGATGGGACTCACGCTCGGCTGCGGGCTGGGCGTGGCGGCAGCCGTCCTGCTCACCCCCGCCGGGCGGCCCGCCTATGGGCTGTGGCCCGCCGGTCTGCTGCTCGCCTTCGCCGCCCTCTCGGCGCTGTCGGTGATCTGGTCGGTGCAGCCCGACGCCAGCTGGCAGAACGCCTCCCGCCTGTTCGCCTACAGCGCCCTCTTCGCGCTCGCCGCGCTGCTCGTGCGGGCCGTCCCCGCCCGCTGGCCCGCGGTGCTCGGGGGGATCGTGCTGGCCGCCGTGATCGTCTGTGCCTACGCCCTGCTCACCAAGGTGCTCCCCAACGAGGTCGGCTCCGAAATCGGGCGCTCCTACGCGCGGTTGCGCCAGCCCTACGACTACTGGAACGCCATCGGCCTCGCCGCCGCCCTGGGGGCGATCGGCTGCATGTGGCTAGGGGCCCGCCGCACAGGGCACGCGCTGCTGAACGCCCTCGCCTACCCCGCCATGGGGATCGTGCTGGTCACCGTGATGCTCGCCTACTCCCGCGGAGCCCTCGCCGCGCTGCTGCTGGGGCTTGCCCTGTGGTTCTGCATCGTGCCCCTGCGCCTGCGCGCCGTCGCCGTGCTCGGCGTCGGCGGGCTAGGCGCCGGGGTGGTTATCGCGTGGGACTTCTCCAAGCACGCCCTCACCACCGACAACCTCCCGCTCCCCACCCGCGTCCACGCCGGGCACCAGCTCGGGGTGCTGCTCCTCGCCGTGCTCCTGGGGCTCACCCTGGCCGGCGTCGGGATCGGCTTTCTGAGCGGCCGGAGGGCGCCATCGCCCAGGACCCGCAGGCGCGCGGGCGTAGCCCTGCTGGGACTCCTGGCGGTCCTCGCGATCGCCTTCGCCGGGCGTCTGGCCATCAGCCACCGGGGCCTGTTCGGCAGCATCTCCCACGTCGCCAGCACGCTTACCAACACCAACGCCCCCGTGCCCGCCAACGGCCCCGGGCGCCTGACCGCGATCGGCAGCGTGCGCGCGCGCTACTGGAACGAGGCCCTGGAGATCTTCAAGGACAACCCCCTGCTCGGCGTCGGCGCCGACGGCTATGAAACGGCCCGCCTGCGCTACCGCACCGAGTTGCTCAACGTCGGGCAGGCCCACGGCTTCGTCGTGCAGACGCTCGCCGACCTCGGACTGCTCGGGCTGCTGGTCGTGCTCGCCCTGCTCGGCGCCTGGCTCACCGCCGCCGGGCGCCCCACCCATCCCTTCAACCGGCGCTTCAGCGGCTGGCGCTGGCGGTCCCTCGTGGGCCGCCAGCGCGTCTACACCGCCGAGCGCGTCGGGCTGCTCACGATGCTCTGCCTCGTCGCCACCTTCGGCATCCACTCCCTCGTCGACTGGACCTGGTACATCCCCGGGGACGCCTGCGTGGCCCTGCTCTGCGCCGGCTGGCTCGCCGGCCGCGGGCCACTGCTCGCCCTCCCAGCGGTCGACACCTTCGCGGCCAGTGGTCTCCCGCCTGGATCCCCTGCGTCGGCTGCACCGGGCGCAACCGCCGAGTGGGGAGCCCCAACCGAGATGGATCCCCCCGCGTTGACAGCCCCCGCCGGTAGCTTTGCCGCGGGCGCGTCCGACGCCCTGCCCCCCGGTCAGCGCCCCCGTCTGCAGTCCCTGCACGAGATCGGGCCGCTCCGCGGTGGAATCGCGCTCGCCGTGGTCCTCTTCGCCCTGCTCGCCACCTGGGCCGAGTGGCAGCCCCAGCGCTCCGTCGACGCCTCCAACGAAGCGCTCGCCCTGGTCGCCCGCGATCCCGCCGCCGCGCTCGACGCCGCTCACGCCGCCGTCAACCGCAACCCCGTCTCGGCCAAGGCGCTGCTCACGCTTGCCTCCGTCGAGGAGGGAGCTGGCCAGCCCGCCGCCGCCCAGGCCACGTTCGAGCGAGCCGTGCACCTGCAGCCCTCCAATTACCAGACCTGGCAGGCACTCGGGGAATACGATCTGAGCGCCGGCCAGCCCCAGGCCGCGCTCGACGCGCTGCGCGCCGCCGTCTACCTCAACCCCGAGGCCGTCGCCCCCCAGGCGACCATCGCCACCGACAGCGAACTGCTCTCGATCCAGGACGCCTACCTGCAGGCCCTTCGCGCCACCGGGAGCAACGGCGGGACCGCCGCCACGGGGGCGGTCCCGCTGGGGACCGGCGCCTCCGGGCGTTGAGGCGATCGAGGTCTATATATATGTCTTTTCAAAGTTGCGTTGAACCATTGTTATACGCAACTTGGATTTTTGATGTCCACTCAGAAGCGTGCCCGCCGCGCCGCCGCCAGCATGGTGCGCCGCGCCCCGGGGGGGCCTCCGAGGCCGCGGGTCTCGATCTGCTCGAAGCCGAAATCCTCCAGCAGCGCCACCAGGGTCCCCCGGGTGTAGAAGCGCACGTGATCCGAGCGCGGGTCGAAGTGAGCCGCGAACGCCCGCCCCGAGAGGCCCAGCGCGAGGCGCCCCACCGGGCCGTGCCCCGGTGTGCTCAGCACCAGCGCGCCCCCCGAGCGCAGCACCCGCCGTACCTCCGAGAGCCACCCCCCCGTATCCGTCACGTGCTCCACCACCTCCCCCGCCCACACCGCGTCGAAGCTCACATCCTCCAGGGGCCACCCGCCGCCCGCGGGAACAAGGCGCACGTCGAGGTCCGCCTCCCGCGCCCGCGCGCGACGCAACGGCTCCTCGGCCACATCGATCCCGACGGCCTCCCTGCCCGCCCGCCCCAGCGCCGCCGTGAACCACCCCTCCCCGCAGCCCACATCCAGCACCCTTGCCCCCGCCGGCACGTGCTCCAGCAGGAACGCCAGCCGCGCCCCCATGTCCGGCGGCTCCAACCCCTCCGGGACCCCCTCCCAGAGGCTTTCGTGGTACTCGCGCCCGGGCATCCCGGCTGGGAAGGCTATAGCTCGCACAGACCGGCAACTACGCTCTCATCCCTATCGCTCTCGACGCAAAACCACTAATGTGGCCCGCGTGCACGTCCTGGGGAGAGACGTGAAGGGCTACGACCGACCGTGAGGGTCGCTTTCGACAAGCGCCCCATCGCCGACCCGCGGGGAGTGGGGCGCCACTCCCGCTGCCTGCTAGCAGCCCTGCGCGACACCGCCTCCGAGGACGACGTCGTGCTCGAGACCCATCGCCCCCGCGGCGTCGACGTGTTCCACACCCCCTGGATGCAAGGGGCCATGCTGCACAGCCCCTGCCCCATGGTGGTCACCCTCCACGACCTCTCCGCGCTCAAGCGCCCCTCCGAGCGGCTGCGCTCCGGGGGCCTGCGCCCCCGCCTGCGCCACCTCGCCGTGCAGCGCGCCATGCACGTCATCGTCCCCACCCACGCCGTCGCCCGCGACGCCGTCGCCCAGTTCGGCCTGCACCGCGAGCGCGTCGTCGTGATCCCCGAGGCCCCCGACCCCGTCATGTACCGGCGCCCCGAGCACGAGGTCGCCGCCGTGCGCCAGCGCTACAGCCTGCCCGAGCGCTACCTCGTGTGGGTCGGCTGCCTGCAGCGCCCCAACCCCCGCCGGCACCTCGCCGCGCTCGCCGCCACCCCCCGCGAGCTGCCCCTCGTGCTCGTCGGCCCCACCCGCCCCTGGGCCCACGAGCTGCCCGACGTCACCCTCACCGGCCACGTCCCCGACGAACACCTCGCCGCCATCTACACCGGCGCCCACGCCCTGCTCATGCACTCCGAGGACGAGGGCTTCGGGCAACCCGCCGTCGAGGCCCTCGCCTGCGGCACCCCCGTCGCCGCCTGCGAGGCCCCCGCCCTGCGCGAGGTCCTCGCCGAGCGCGCCACCTTCGTGGAGAGGGGTGACCTCCCCTCCCTGATCGACGCCGCCCAGGCCGCCACCCGGCCCGCGCCCCCACCCCCCGCCTGGAGCTGGGAGGACGCCGCCCGCGAGACCTGGCAGGTCTACCGGCGCGCCCTCGCCGAGCCCGGGCGCGAGTGCGTCACCACTCCGAGCAAGCGCCCCCGCCCCGGGCTCAGGGCCTCACGCCGGCTGGGTTGAGCGCCCCACCGTCACCGCGGGGCACGGAAGCCCCGCGCCCACACGCCCACTCGAGCCACCCCCGCCGCGCGGACGATCCCAAATGAAAACCGGTCGGGTGGACTCAGATCAGTACGCCCCGCGCCGCGTGAGCACGGCGGGGATTGTCTTCAGGAGAATCGTCATCGGAGCGGGAAGGGGGCAGGCCCCCCTCCCGACCTCCCCCCCGGGGGAATCAGTACGCCCCGCGCCTTGTGAGCACGGCGGGAATGGTCTTCAGGAGGATCGTCAGGTCCACCGCCAGCGACCAATGCTCCAGGTACAGGAAGTCCAGGTGCACCAGGTCGTCGAAGTCCAGCTCCGCGCGGCCCGACACCTGCCACAGGCCCGTGATCCCCGGCAGCACCAGGTAGCGCTTGCGGTGCCACTCCTCCAGCTTCTCGAAGTCCCGCTCCGGCAGCGGCCGCGGCCCCACCAGCGACATCTCCCCCCGCAGCACGTTGACCAGCTGCGGCAGCTCGTCCAGCGAGAACCTCCGCAGGAAGCGCCCCACCCGCGTCAACCGCGGGTCCTCCCGGATCTTGAACAGCGCCCCCGACGCCTCGTTCAACGCTTCCAGATCCTCCTGACTGTGCTCCGAGTCCACCTGCATCGTGCGGAACTTCAAGCACGCAAACGGCCGCTCCCCGATCCCCTGGCGTCTGGAGCGATACAGCGCAGGCCCCCGCGACGTCGCCCGCACCGCCACCCAGATCGCCCCTAGCAGCGGGCTCAGCACGATCAGCAGCCCCGTCGCCCCCACCATGTCGAACGTCCGCTTCAACACGAAGTCGATCCCCTCGAACACCGGCGGCTTCAGCTCGAACAGCGGCACCGACTCCCCCGGCACGAACTCCGCCCGGTGGATCAGGATCTCCATCGTCGACGGCGCGATCCGCACCCTCACCCCCCGCTGGTGGCAGCGGTCCACCAGCTCCACCGCATCCCCCTGCGGGAAATCCGGGTCCGCGATGATCACCTCGTCGATGCGCTCGGGGTGGGCGGGGCTCAATATCTGCTCCAGGTCCCCCAGGGTGCCCAGCGAGCGCAGGCCGTTGGCCGGCAGCGCCTGCGGCGAGACGAACCCCACCACCTCCACCCGCGAGTGTGGTCCATCCTGCAACGCCCGCGCCACCTCGCGGATGTGCTCCCCCGTGCCCACCAGCACCGCCCGGCGCTCGTAGCCCGCCGCGCGCAGGATCGCCCCCGTGGAGCGCTCGTACAGCAGCCGCAGCAGCGGTATGTACAGCAGCGCGAACGCCAGCGAGCCCCAGAAGATGTAGTAGCTGGAGAAGTGCTCCCCGCTCACCAGCGCAAAGATCAGCGCCACGAACGTCACCTGGAAGAGCGACCCCACGATCCGCGTCATCCCCGGCCGCTGCGCCCGCACCGCGTACAGGCCCGAGCGCGCGAACAGCAGCGCCGTCAGCAGGTACGCGAACGCCAGAATGCTGCGCGTCTCCTCGTAGGCCCCGTGCGCGCTCACTTCGCTCAGCACCGCCGCCTTCAGCACCAGTGCCGTGAAGATCGCCGCCGACAGCCCCGCGAAGTCGAGCGCCAGCAGCGTCAGCACCCGCGCCGCCCGGCGCGCCGTCTCCGCCCGCAGCAGGAACGACAGCGCCGGTGAGCGCTTGCGGCGCATGTCACGCCCCGAGGGCTCCCTGCGCACCGTCGCCTCCGAGAGCACCTGGATCCCCGCACGCGACTCCGGCGGCGGGAGAGCCGTCAGAGCGCTCGATTCCAGAGGATGCACCTTGGAGGTAGGAGTCTCGAGCGCGGACGCAGACGTCCTCGTGGCGTGGGCCATCTCGCCATTCACAACGCTTCAGACTCGCAGATGTAGCGGTCGTGATGCTCTCTGGGTGCAGCCGTGCAGCGGGAGGCAGGCTACCCCCGGGCAGCGCGACAGGCCATTTGCAGCAACCGCCACCCCGCCGCCGCCGCCGCGAATCGCCAATCAGCCGACCAGCACCTCGATGCCCGACTCGCTGATCGTCCGCTCCAGGCCCTCCCGCAGCGACACCTCCGGCGCCCAGCTCAGCAGCTCCTGCGCCAGCGCGATGTTCGGCCTGCGCTGCTTGGGGTCGTCCACCGGCAGCGCCTCGAACACGATCTCCGAGCCCGACCCCGTCACCTCCTTGACCGTCTGCGCCAGCTCCAGCAGCGTGAACTCATCCGGGTTGCCGATGTTCACCGGTTCGTGGTACCCCGACTCCGCCAGCCCGATGATCCCCCGGATCAGGTCGCTCACGTAGCAGAACGACCGCGTCTGCCCCCCGTCCCCGAACACCGTGATCGGACGGTTCGCCAACGCCTGGCGCAGGAACGTCGGGATCGCCCGGCCGTCGTGCGGGCGCATCCGGCTGCCGTACGTGTTGAAGATCCGCACAATCGCCGTGTCCACCCCCTGCTGGCGGTGGTAGGCCATCGTCAGCGCCTCCGCGTAGCGCTTCGCCTCGTCGTACACCCCCCGCGGGCCGATCGGGTTCACGTGGCCCCAGTAGGACTCCGACTGCGGGTGCTCCTTCGGATCCCCATACACCTCGCTCGTCGACGCGATCAGGAAGCGTGCCCGCTTCGCCTTCGCCAGGCCCAGCGTGTGGTGCGTCCCGTACGAGCCCACCTTCAGCGTGTGCAGCGGCAGCCGCAGGTAGTCGATCGGCGACGCCGGCGAGGCCAGGTGATAGACGAAGTCCACCGCCTCATCCACGAAGTACGACTCGATGATGTCCACGTTCAGGTGCACGAACCGCTCCCGGTCGCGGATGTGCTCGATGTTCGCCAGCGACCCCGTCTCCAGGTTGTCCACGCAGATCACCCTGTGGCCCCTGCCGAGCAGCTCATCGCACAGGTGCGACCCCAGGAAGCCCGCCCCGCCGGTTACCAGGCATGTGGCCATCCGCCGCAGCATACCGACCTCGCCCCAAATCCCACGCCTGCCCGAGGAGCGTGCTCGCCGAGGCGGGCTCTTATCATCCATCATTCATGGCCACCGTCCACACACACCCCGGGAGCGGCTCAGAGGGCGAGGACTCTGAGCGCCTCACCGTCGCCCCCATCGTCGGGCCCGACGATCCCCGCCGCTTCACCGACTCCGGGATCGAGGTCGCCCCGCTCTACACCGAGGCCGACCTCCCCGCCGAGCTCGACCTCGGCGAGCCCGGCGAGTTCCCCTACACCCGCGGGCCCCACCATGAGATGTACCGCCGCCAGCTCTGGACCATGCGCCAGTACGCCGGCTACGCCTCCGCCCGCGAGTCAAACCAGCGTTACCGCTATTTGCTCTCCAAGGGCTCCACCGGGCTTTCTATGGCCTTCGATCTGCCCACCCAGCTGGGGTTGGACTCCGACAACCCCCGCTGCCTTGGCGAGGTCGGGCGCACCGGCGTCGCCATCGACACCATCGCGGACATGCGCACCGCCTTCGACGGCATCCCCCTCGATCAGGTCTCCACCTCCATGACCATCAACGCCCCCGCCGCCTGCCTCCTGCTGCTTTACGAGCTCGTCGGCGAAGAGCAGGGCGTGCCCTCCGAGCAGCTGCGCGGCACCACCCAGAACGACGTCCTCAAGGAGTACATCGCCCGCGGCAACTACATCTACCCCCCCGCCCCCACCATGCGGCTCACCACCGACCTCTTCCAGTACTGCCACCAGCGCGTCCCCAAATGGAACACCATCTCCATCTCCGGCTACCACTTCCGCGAGAAGGGCTGCTCCGCCGTCCAGGAGGTCGCCTTCACCCTCTGCTCCGGCATCGCCTACGTCCAGGCCGCCATCGACGCCGGGCTCGACGTCGACGACTTCGCCCCCCGCCTCGCCTTCTTCTTCAACGGCCACAACAACGTCTTCCAGGAGGTCGCCAAGTTCCGCGCCGCCCGCCGCATGTGGGCGCACATCATGCGCGAGCGCTTCCGCGCCCTCGATCCCCGCTCGCTGATGCTCCGTTTCCACACCCAGACCGGTGGCGTCACCCTCACCGCCCAGCAGCCCGAGAACAACATCGTCCGCGTCGCGTTGCAGGGCTTCGCAGCCGTCTGCGGCGGCACCCAGTCGCTGCACACCAACGGCTTCGACGAGGCTTTGGCGCTGCCCACCGAGCGCGCCGCCAAGATCGCCCTGCGCACCCAGCAGATCCTCGCCCACGAGTCCGGCGCCGCCGACACCGTCGACCCCTTTGCCGGCTCCTACCTCGTCGAGGCCCTCACCGACGAGATCGAAGGCCGCGCCCTCGAGCTGATCGGCAAGGTCGACGCCCTCGGCGGCTCTGTTAACGCCATCGAGTTCATCACCGGCGAGATCGACGAGTCCGCCTGGGGCTACCAGGAGCGCTACCGCATCGGCCAGGACATCGTCGTCGGCGTCAACAAGTTCCAGGAGGACGACATCGAGGTCCCCGACCTGCTCCGCGTCGACCCCCAGTCCGAGCGCCACCAGGTCGACCGCCTCACCGCCTTCAAGGCCGACCGCGACCACGCCTTGGTAGACCGTCGCTTGGAGGAGCTGCGCGATGTCGCCCGCGGGAGCCAGAACCTCCTGCCCGCCATCCGCCAGGCCCTCAGGGACCGCTGCTCCCTCGGTGAGGTCTGCGGGGCCATGCAGGACGTGTTCGGCAAGTACGCGCCCACGTTCTGAGGGGTCTTGGCGAGGCCGCGATGGGCGGCGGCGGAACCGAGGCCCCGATTGGCGGGGGCGAGCCGGAGGCCGGCCGGGGGCGGAACCCGGGAGCCGGGCTGGGGGGCGGTACCCGGGAGCCGGGCTGGGGGGCGGTACCCGGGAGCCGGGCTGG
>DATMPY010000205.1:0-2335 GCA_035566955.1 Solirubrobacteraceae bacterium
CCCCGCACGGACGGAGGTGGGACCCCACGCGGGGGCGAGTCGGCGCCAGGGACGATCCGCTCCACCGTGCAGACCCAGCAGGCTTGCCCACCAGCGGAAGCGCCCGCGTAGCGCGCCCCGCAGCGCGGGCGTGTAGGCGTATGCCGGCGCCACGAACCCGTCGGGCTCGATGCCTGCGAGCTTGAGCAGGCGCCAGCCGGCCTCGACCGCGCGGCGGGTGTCGGGGCCGTCGAGCCCCACGAACTCCGCGGCCCGGCGTCCACGCCCGGGCGTGAGCGCGCGCGGGGACCACCCGGCGCGACGCAACTGCTCGTGCTGGAAGCCGTGCTGGGCGATCGAGTCGCCCAGGCGTCGGCGCTCGATCAGCCATTCGACCATCTCCGGAGAGCGCTCCCCCAGGGGATGGAGGTCGCGGGCGGGGATCACGAGCAACGTAACGCGGTCCACGCCGCGCTCATCGAGCCAGTTGCGGATCTCGACACAGCGCTCGAAGGTCGCCGGCTCGATCTCGTGCATCGCGACGGCGATCGTGTGCGTGCTATGCCGCATGGCGCGCCTCGGGGGATGTGATGTCGCTCGCACGGCGGGGCCGCTCGAGGATGCGGCGGTAACCCGCGGCGAGCCGCTCCATCGCGCCCTCCCAGGTCCGCGCCCGCACTCCGGTGAGCGCGAGCGCGGCGAGGCGCTGACGCAGCAGCGGCGAGGAGGCAAGCTCGAGCACGCCCTCCGCGAGGGCGTCCGCGGTGGGCTCGCAGAGCAGGCCGCTGACGCGATCCTCGATCAGCGACAGGGGGCCGCCCGCGGCGACGGCGACGACGGGCAGGCCGGAGGCCTGGGCCTCGAGGATGACCTGCCCGAAGGTGTCGGTGGCGCTGGGGAAGAGAAAGATGTCGGCGCTCGCGTAGGCGCGCGCGAGCTCGATCCCCTGCAGCCACCCGAGGAACGTGGCGTGCTCCCCGACACGCTCGCGCAGGCGCTCCTGCTCGGGGCCACCGCCGGCGAGCACGAGGTGCAGCCGGGGGTCGCGGCGGCGGGCGTCGAGGAAGGCCTCGGCGAGGAGGTCCGCGCCCTTCTCTTGGGTTATGCGGCCGGCGTAGAGAACATTGAGCTCGCCCGGCAGCTCGAGCTGGCCGCGCAGGGCGAGGTCGAAGCGGCTCGTGTCCACACCCCGGTCCCAGCGCGCCACGCGCTCCGCGCCGATGCCGATCTCCCGCAGCGCCTCGTCCGATGCCGGGCTGGGGGAGAGCACGAGCTCGCACGCCCCGTAGAAGGCCGCCACCGCCAGCGCCATCGCTTGCGCGAGGCGCAGCTCGCCGGAGCGCTCCGCGGCGTAGGCGGTCAGCTCGGTGTGGTAGCTGCCGATCAGCGGCAGGCCGAGCGCGCGCGCCACGAGCGCGCCCGCCACACCGACAGGTCCGGGCGAGCAGACGTGGATCGCGTCGAAGGCGCCCTCCGCGAGCGTCTCCACCGCGGCGGGCAGACTGGGCACGCCGATGCGCAGGCCGGGGTAGAAGGGGACGTCGACCTCCGCGACCGCGGCGAGCCGGCGGTCCACGTCGGGGTCGGTGCCGATCACCTCGATCTCGAAGCCCGGGACCCCGCGCTGGCGGATCTCCTCGAGCGTGCGCGAGACCCCGTGGGTGCTCCCGATCCCGTCCGCCATGATCGCGATCCGCGGGATCTCCCCCTCGCGGGAGTCGAGCTTTGCCTTCTCCGCCCCCAGGAACGCGGCGGCGGGGGCGTAGGGGATCGCGGCGATGCAGCCCTCGAAGACGGTCATCGCGGCGCCCATCGCATCGATGCCGCCTTCCTGGTTGGTGCCCGCGGGTGCGGAGATGGCCTGCACGATCGACTCCACGGCGGCGCGCAGCTTGCGCTCGTGCGCGCGGCAGGCGCGGCGGTGCAGGTCGGAGTGGGTGAAGCGCTCGTCCTGCATGTACGCGATCAACCCGCGCTCGTCGAGCCCGTCGAGCCCGACCGCGGCGAGCCACGCGCGCAGCAGGTTGCGGGCGTCCGCGGGGGTGATGTCTGCACCGACCGCGCCCTGGCGGGCGTCGCCCTCGCGCAGCAGGCGCTGGGCCATGGTGAGCACCGCGCGGGGGTCGGGACTCCGCCCACCCCCGGACTCGCCCGCGGCGGATTCATCTCCTCGGTCGCTGCCGCTCGATGCCCCAGGATCAAGCCCCCGCCTCGGGCTGCCGACCTCGGCGCCGTCGGTGGCGCTGCCGAGCGTGCGGGCGGCGAGGGCGATCGCAGCGTGGGCCCACTTCGCGGCGCTGCCCTGTTCGCCGCGGCCGCTCACGTGGCCGGCGCGCACGTGGGCGAGGAACTCCGC
>DATMPY010000206.1:0-6953 GCA_035566955.1 Solirubrobacteraceae bacterium
CCCGAGACCGATCGCCACACGGCTCGCACGCCTACACGCCGCGACCACCGTCCCTGCCCCGAGACCGATCGCCACACGGCTCGCACGCCTACACGCCGCGACCACCGTCCCTGCCCCGAGACCGATCGCCATACGGCTCCGGGGCTCGCTTCAGCCGTTCCTGGTTTCCCGGCGCCGAGGCGACCCACACCTGTTGGGCTATCCAGGCCTTCGGCGTTGGGCTATCCGGACCTTCAGGTTTCGATCGTGACGAGCGTGCCGATCGGCGTGTAGGGCCAGATCTCCGCGGAGGCCGCGAGCGGGAGCTCGACGCAGCCGAGGCTCTGCGGGGAGCCGAACGAGGCGCGGTTGAAGTTGTGGAGCGCGTCGCCGCCGTTGAAGTAGCTGACCCATTTGATCCCCGGGTCTGCGTAGTGCGAGCCGTCGGGGTTGGTGCCGCTCATCGTCGTTTCGGGGAGATGCTCGAACACGGGGAACGTCCCGAGTTCGGTTTCCGCTCCGGAGATGCCCGTGTTCGCGGGTGCGGTGATGACCGTCCGGCCGTCGTGCCACAGGGTCATCATCTCCGGAACTTCCCGGTGCACGTACACGTAGCTGTAGCCGCTGCTCAAGCGCCTGCCGGCGATCGCGTTGGTCAGCAGCAGGTGCCACACCGTCGGGCCCGCCACCCCGTCGACGGTGAGCCCATTTTCGTTCTCGAACTTCATCACCGCGCCCTTGGTGATCACCGTCGCCTGGCCCGGGCTCCACATCGCCTGCAGCTGGTGGGGCGTGTTCGGATAGCGCCACGTGAAGCTGCCACTCGGAGGTTCGACAGCCGCCTGCGCCTCCGCGCTCGGCGTGTGCGCCACGGCGGCGGCCGCTCGCCAGTTGACCGGCAGGTAGCCCGCTTCGGCGAGGAGCTGCTGCAGGCGCAGCGTCGAGCCGGGTGGCACAGTCCATTCGATCTGGTTGGTCGTGCGCAGCCCGCTTCCGCCCGTCGTAACCGCGACCGCCCGCGGGAGCTGGACCTGCACCTGGGAGGCGAGCGCCGCTCCCAGCCCCGACGGGGTGAACACGAGCGTGTGGCTGTTGGTTTCCCGCCAGCGCCCCGGTGTGCTCGGCGAAAGCCGCGGACGAGTGGAGCCCAGCACTTCGCTCACCGGCTTGGAGAACGTCAAGTCGATCGGCGTGGAGGGAGAGATTCGCGCGCCAGCCGCGGGGAAGCTGACCATCACCGGAGCCCGAGACGGCGGGAACCAGCTCACCTGCGTGGGGGCGCCGAGCGTCTCCCACGGACGCGACGCGGCCGCGATCTCGATCGCGCCCGTCGACGCCTGCGGCCCAAGCGAGATCGAGCTCCGGGCACTGCTCAGCGTGTGGTGGGTCAAGCCACCCGTGCTGCTCCCGTAGGACACCGCGCTCACGGGCCGATCGAAGCTCACCCGCACCTCCGCGCCCGAGGGCACCGTCATCCAGCGCTCGGTCACACGCGCAACGGGCGCGCGCAGCGTCAACTGCTCTTTGCGCTCGCTTCCCAACGCCCAGCCCAGCCATCCCGGCCGGCGAACCTCCACGTCCACCGACACCCGCTCGCCCGGCGCCAGCCGCTGCAGTGGAATCAACCGCCCACCATCCACCCTGAGCGGCACCCTCTGACCATCCGGCCCGTATGCCCGCACGCGCTCGATCGTCCCGCCCAACGGCTGCACCGTCACACGCGCGAGCGCCGTCGGATCGCCCGCCAGCGTCACGCCCGACAAGGCCCGCACCCCCAGGGCCAGCAACGCCACGATCAGGACGAGCGTCATCCCCACGCCGAGCAGGGCACGTCTTCGAGGGTGCTCAGTCGCGGAGTCGCGGTGAGCCGACACCATCGCCATTCATGGATCGTAGGAAGGTTCAGCGGGATCGCCGGTTCGTCCCGTGCACGACGCGCGGCTCACCTGCTGAAACACAATGCAGGTTCGTCCCGTGCACGCCGCGCGGTCACCTGCTGCGACACGATGCAAGCAGCCGCCGACAAGGGCGTGCGGAGAGCCGTGAGTGGGTCGCCCCTGGTCCCTGTGCAGCGCGACCGCCGGGGGAAGCCTGGGGGGTGGCGGTGGCCGCCGGCAAGCGCCCGTGAGGAGCCGCAGGCGGGTCGCCTAATCCTGCAGCGCGACCGCCGGTGGGACCCCCGCGGCGAGGTAGCCCGGGATCGCTACGATCGCCACGGCTGCCGCCGTGACCAGCGCGAGGCTCGAGACCGCCACCAGCGCGCCGAAGGAGTACACCACCGGGAAGTTGATCACGTCCGCCAGCGCGCGGTCCAGCAGCTGCTGGCCGTAGAGGCCGAACACCGCCCCGCTGAGGCAGCCCACCCCGAGCAGCAGCAGGCTCTCCAGCAGGATCGTGCGCCACAGTTCCGCGCGCGGGAAGCCCTCCAGCTTCAGCTTCGCCAGGCGCGGGCGGCGCTGCCACACCATGTTGCCCATCGCCGCCGCCATCGCCAGCACCGCCGCGATCAGGATCAGCGTGGCGATCTGCGTCAGCCGTTCAAGGCCCTGGCGGCTGAGCGCCCGCTGCTGGTTTGCGTGGTGTTCTCCCGTTTCCACCGCCAACCCCGTGCCCGGGCCCAGCGCCTTTTCGATCTCGCCCTTCGCCTGCAGCTCGGATGTCCCCGGCGCCACCAGCACGTTGTACGCGCTCGCGTCCGTCGAGCCCCACGCGCTCGCGTAGTCCGTCGCGTTGACGATGATCGCCCCCGGGGCCCACCCGATGTTGGTGCCGATCGCCGCCACCCTGAACGTAGTGGGGACCGGGGTGGGCAGCGCGAAGGGATCCCCGATGTGCAGGTGGTGTTCGTTGGCGATCGCCTGCGACACCACCGCCCAGCCCCCGCCGCGCACCTCCGCTTCGGCCTGTCCCACGTTCCCTTCCACGATCTGGCTCCCCGGCAGCAGCGGGGTCGATTCGCGCGGCGGGGCGATCACCCACACCCGCCGTTCGCCGATGTCCAGCAAACCCCCCCGGTACAGCCGCACCGCCCGCACCCCCGGGAGCTTTTCTAGCTTCGCCTGCTCGGTCGGCTTGAACGAGGTCGTCTTCAGCAGGTTGTAGGAGCCCGCCGGGGAGACCCACACGTTGGTGAACGCGTTCATGTCCCGCGACGCGTTTTCCAGGCCGTGCAACAGATCGCCATGGGCCGCCTCGATCGCCACGCTGCCGAACACCGCCACCGCCCCCGTCGCCGCGATCGCCACCGCCCGCGCTCTGCCCGCGCGCAGCTCCATCACCGCCACGTGCGGGACCGCGCTCGTGATCCCCGGCGCGATCCGCCGGACCAGCGCCAGCGTCGCGTTCAGCGGGATCGGCAGCAGCAGCAACAGCGCCGCCACCAGGAACACCATGCCGATCACCGCCGACTTCGGCGCCGCCAGCAGGATCGCCGTGGCCGCCGCCAGGCACAGCGCCCCCGCGAGCGCGAGCCAGCCCGTGCCCCCACCCGAGCCCCCGCCGTCCTTTTCCGTGATCGCCGCCAGCGGCTGGCGCGAGACGATGTCTTTGAAGGGACTCAACACCGCCACCGAGGCCGCCAGCATCCCCCCGACCACCGCCACCCCCACGCTGCGCACGCTCACCACCCGCTGCGAGCCCACCGCAAACGCCGAGGAGAGATAGCCCGGGTTGCTGTGGAACAGGTGGATCGAGAGCTCCTCCCCCAGCACCAGCCCCAGCGCGCACGCCAGCAGGCCCAGCACCACCGCGTCGAACATCAGCACCGCGATCACCGCCCGCGGGGTGTACCCGTCGCGGCGCAGGTCCGCGATCAGCCTGCGGCGCTGGGGGATCGTCAGCAGCATCGCGTTGAACGCGAACAGGAACCCCACCAGCGCGCTGATCACCGCGAACAGCGCCGTCGACTGGTTGGTCGCCGCCGCCGCCCGCGCGAACAGCGTTTCGTCGTAGCTCGCCGGCTCCACGTTCAACCGCCCCCCCGCCAGCCCCACGAGCGCCGCCCGCACCTGCGCTTCCGCGCCCGGCGCCGGCTGCACCAGCACGCGGCTGACCCGGCCCCCCAGGCCGCTCATTTCCTGCACGAATTCCAGCGGCGCCACCGCGATCGGGCTCGAGATCAGGGGGCCGATCTGCTTGGCGTGCAGCTGCTCGTACAGCGGCGCTTCCGAGTCGACCCCCGCCACCTGCATCGTGGCGATCTGCCCGAACTTCGTCACCCCCAGCTTGCTCGCCAACGGCGCCGGCAGCACCACCGCCCCGAGACCCGCCACCGGGGAGAGCTGGGTGTTGCGCACCAGCGAGCCCCCCAGCTTGGCGAGGCTCCCGTCCGCTCCCACCAGCTCCACCGCTTCGTGCCCCTTCGGGCCGATCGCGTTGGCGCTCACTTCCAGCAGCGGCGCCGCCGCGTGCATCCCCGGGATGTGGCGCACCTGCGCGAGCAGCTTTTCCGAGAAGCCGTGCTGGTCGCGCGCCACCAGCTGCAGGGTCGCGTTCCCCACTATCCCTTTCGATAGCTGCGCCACCGAGCTCGACAGGCTCTGGCTGGCCACCTGCGACGCGAATAGCAGCGCCACCCCCGCCGCGATCCCCACCACCGCGAACAGCTCCTGCAGCAGGCGCGCCCGCAGCCGCACCCGGTAGACATGCAAAACGTTGAGTGGTTTCACCGCGCGACCCGGGCCCTACTGCGCGGCGACCCGCGCGAGCCACTGGTCGGGCTCGTACTCGCCGAGCTTGCCGTCCCGCAGCGCGTACACCCGGTCCGCGTACCCCGCCGCCTGCGGATCGTGGCTGACCAGCACGATCGCCACCTGGTGCTCCCGGCAGAGTTCGGTCAGCAGGTCGAGCACTTCCCGGCCCCGCTGGGTGTCCAGGCTGCCCGTCGGCTCGTCCGCCAGCAGCAGCCGCGGTTTGGTCGACAGCGCCCGCGCGATCATTACCCGCTGGCGCTCCCCCATCGAGAGCGTCTCCGCGCGGTGCTCCAGGCGCTCGCCCAGGCCCAGGCGCTCCAGCAGCGGCGCGATCTGGCGGTGTGCCTCGCGCCAGCGCATACTCTTCAGCAGCTTCAGCACCGCGTTGTCGATCGCCGTCACCCCCGGCAGCAGATCGAAGTTCTGGCGGATGAACCCCAGTTCGGAGAGCCGGAAGTGCGACGCCTCCTTCTCCGTGAGCGAGGACACGTCGCGCTCCCCGATCAGCACCTGGCCGCTCGTCGGGGCCAGCAGCGTGGCCACCATCAGCAGCAGCGTCGTCTTGCCCGACCCGCTCGGCCCGTACAGCGCCACCATCTCCCCCGGCTCCACTTTCAGCGACACCCCGTCCACCGCGCGCACCGGTTCGCCGCTCGTATCGGGATAGTGCTTCACGAGGTCGCGCAGCTCAAGCAAGGCGATTCTCCCTCAAGGATGAGCGGGGGACGACAGAGCGAGCGGCGACCCAGCCGCACCCGCGGCGTCCATGTTTGACCCGGACAGACATAACTCTACTTCATGCCATACGGCTCGTGGCCCAGCGGCGTGGGCGGGGAAGCGCTCAACGCGATCGCCCCCGCCGGCGCCGGCTCCTGCGCGCCCGCGGGCATCACGACCTCCGCGCCACCCCCGCGGCGCGCCGGCGCCCCCGGGACCTTCGGCGCCAGGCGCCGCAGCCGCAGGCGCGAGCGGAACACCGCCATCGAGAGCGCCGCCGGCTCGCCCAGCGCGCGCAGCACCGCATCCGCCACCGGTGCCGCCTCCGGGACTCGCGCCTCCGGCGTGGACAGGTAGAAGCTCGCCATCGCCGCCAGCACCAGCGCATGGCTGTGCTCCGGCAGCTCCTGCGCCGCCGCCATCGAGTGTTCCGCCAGGAGGCCCATCCGCGTGGCCGCGTCCAGCGGCGAGGCGTAGCAGCCGATCAGGCTGCGCTGCCCCGTCGCGTAGTCCTCCTCGGTGTCGATCAGGTTGTCCAGCAGCGAGTGCAGCGCCCCAATCCAGGGGAAGTAGGCGCCCTCGATCGCCGCGATCCGCTCCTCCTGCACCTGCGGGTGGGCCGCCGCCGCGATCAGCGCGTACACCCCCAGCGACGAGCCCCCCGAGGCCGCCGTCTCCCACCAGCGCAGGCCCGACCCCCGCGGCGTGTGGGCGCGCGCCCACCGTTCCAGCGCCACGTAGTCCCCCTGCACCTCACCCGTGTTGCAGCTCTGGAACGCCACGATCCGCTCCGCCGCCCGGCGCGCCGCCGGCGCCACCGCCGCCCACGAGGGCAGCTGCGCCAGCGCCTGCCGGCACGCGTCCACCGTCTCCACCAGGTAGCCCCCGTCCTCCTGCAGGTGGTGGTGGGCGTAGTAGTCCAGGTGCTCCGCCTCCGGGTCGAGCGCGATCAGCAGCGCGCTGTGCAACAGCCGCCCGTTGACCGTCGGGTCCGTGTTCGGCAGCTCCGTCAGCATGTCCAGGTAGTTGTACGCCGCCTGGAAGCACGCCATCGCGCGCACCGCCGCCGTGCGCCGGCGGCCCGGGACGAACGCCGCGAACGCCGTCGCCCCCTCGATGTTGCCCCACTTGCACAGCGCATCCACCACCACCCGCCGCAGCAGCGGGTCCGGGATCTCCTGCGCCCGCGCCTCCCGCCGGCGGCGCTCGGCGCACACCCGTGGGAAGACGCCCAGCCAGTAGCGCCGTGCGGCGCCCGCGAAGGCTCCCGTGAGCGCGGTACGACGAGTGACGTTGGAAACCATCGGCACGACCCCCAGACCCTAGCTCCTCGATCGCGCCGACCCGCGCGATTGACATCAGTATAGACGTAGATGCGAAGCCATGTCCAGTGGCTGCCGTAAGAAGTCGTACCGCGATCTTGACACGGCCACCGCTGTCGTGGCGCATCCAACACCGCGGTCGCGGGGCATGGAAGACCGAAGCCGGTAGACACTCGCCTGCGACCGAAGCCGGGGGACACGCGCCTTCGGCGCGAATCCCCGTTTCGACCAGCATCCCCGTTTC
>DATMPY010000207.1:0-11445 GCA_035566955.1 Solirubrobacteraceae bacterium
GCCGTATTCGAACTCACACGAGCTGACGGCGACGCCGCGCGGATCGACCGTGCCGCTCAGGCTCGCGGCTTCCTTGGTGACGTCCGTCGGTTCGCCGGCTGTCACGGCCGGAGTATCGCTGCCGAAGACGTAGACCTTGCCGTCGGCGGAGTTTGAGACGTAGATCTCCCCGCTCGCGCCGTCCACGGCGATCCCGCCCTCGCCCGCGAAGCTTGAGAGCTGCAGCGAGCCGAAGCGCGCGACGAGCGTGCCAGCGGAAAGGTTGTTGCTTGGCGTGCTGTTGCGATTCATCGCGCCCGTGTCCCACTCGGCCACGGAGGACTGATCGTCTGCGTAGAGGTGGCCGGTTGCGGGGTCGACGGTCACCGCGACGTCGCCCGCTTCGCCGCTATCCACGCGGCCAAGCCCGGAGAGGTGCTGCCCCCACTTGAGTGTGCACGAGCACGACGGTTCGTAGATCGGGTAGTCATCACCCGTGGCGGAGACGGCGAAGCCGTGGGCCGGGCCTTCATAGCCGGGCAAGCCAATCTCACCATTGAAGTCCTCCGAAGTCCATCTCTGGCGAGAGATATTCGTGCCCGCGCCGTCGAATTCGTCGATCAGCAGATCGCGCGTTAGGTGCGCTCCTCGTGCGCTCAGGTCGACGTGCACGGTACCGCTCCCGTCGACGCCCAGCCCCAGCAGTTCGCCTTCGGCGACGCCGGTGGATGGCGTGAAGCCGCCGATCTGGCTCAGGTACCTGCCTTCAGGGCTGAACTTGTCGATCACGCCGTGGCCTCCATCCATCACGTACAGGTCGCCGGCAGAAGGGTCCGACGGGCTGCTCGAGTTATCGACCGTGATCGCCGCAGGGCTGCCGTACAGCGAAGGGAACGAGAACGATTTGGCTTCCGTGGTGGTTCCCGTCAGCGCATGCGAGTGCAGCGCCGCGAATTCTTCCGGTTCGCCGTTGGCGTTGAACTTGTAGACGGAGTCCGTGCCGATGTCGGCGACGTAGACCTCACCAGTCGATTCGTCAATCGCGATCCCGTTCGGATTCGAAAAGGCTTCCGTCGCGCTGCGGCCGAATTCACGCAGGAACGGGTGCGCTTCGCCGGCAGCAAGCGCCGGGGACGCGCCCGCTCCCAGCGCCACGATCACGGCGACCGCGAGCGAGAGTGCTGTTGGGATTCTCCTGGAGCGCGTCATCACTTACCCCTCCTGTTGGCGTGGGCGGACTTCTTGGCCTTCTTCGCCGTCTTCTTCACACACTTACCTTTCTTCTCACCCATCCGGGACCCGTCACCTTTGCATTTCACGGGCTTCGCCTTGGGCTTCGCCTTCGGCTTGGCTTCGGGCGGGGCGAGGTTCCCGACGCCGGAGAATGTCTGGCTCGCCGGCGCGCCATAGATCGAGGGCTGTGGCGAGACCGGCGTGCGGCAGGCGTCGGCGGTCGTGCACGGCGCCGGGGAGGACGGTTCGGCGAAACCACCCGCGACGCGTGCATCGTAGATGACGATCTGTCCTTCCTGGTTGTCCTGCGGCACGAGCTGCTGGTTCGACCTGATGAACACGTCATCGCCGCTTTCGCTCACGTCCTCCAGGTTCGATGGGAAGGAGCTCGTGCCGCTCGAGATCAGGGACACGCGGCCGCCCTCGTACTCGTAGACATCGAACTGGCCGTTCGTATCGGCGGGCACAAGCGCGTCCTTCGTTTCGAAGAACACCTGGCCGGCGTCCGTGAGCAGGTGCCGGCTCCGGAAGACCCCGAAGGATTCTTGCCAGCTCCCCAGGAATTCCCTCACACCGCCTCTTGCGACCGGAGGTTCGCCAGTGGGGTTGCACGAGGCGCAGGCGAGCTGCCCTGTGGCGGCGCTGTACAGGAAGAGCTCATTGACAGCAATTCCGTTCGTCGGCTGGACGACGTCATAACCGGTCAGGCCCTTCTCCGATTCGAACGCGAGCCACTTGCCGTCGGGCGAGGTCTGCTCATTGCCAGACCGCCCCCTGTAGGAGACGCCGGTGGCGACGAACGTCGTCTTGCTGCCGTTCCACAGATACAGGTTTTCCTTCCCGGCTTCAGCGCCTTCGACGACAGTCTTGCCTTCGCTGTTCGTGAATTCTCTCGTGTTGGATGCCAGCACGCCCTCGGCGACGAAGTAGACATAGGAGCTGTCATGGCCGCCGAGCGGCGTGACGCGCAGCACGTCGGCGTGCTCGCCCGCCGCAGCGACCGTGGGGTCTCTTAATTCGCATTTGCTCGCGCCTTCAGGCAGCGCGCACTCGTACAGGTCAGGCTCGACCGCGGCCGCGGTCGAGTCGGCCGTGAGCTTGCTTTCGTCGAGGAAGAAGACCTTCGAGCCGTCGGGGGTGGCGGCCTGCAAGGAGCCGCCACCGCTGGGGCCTGACCCACCCTGTTTTTCGTCGATCTGGACGGTGCGCTGCCCGTCGATGCGGTCATAGAGGGCGCCGTCGTAGGTGAAGAGGACGTGCGAGCCGTCGCTTGATACCACACCTTCGTGTTCGTGCGTACCCGCTTTTGCGGCAAGCGATCCGGGGACCGCCGTGCCGTCCGGCAGCACGCTCACCAGCCGCACCGCGCCTTCGTCCCATTCGTACAGGTTTTCCACGCCGTACTGCGCGCCTGCGGCCAGGGGCGAGGTCTCCGTGAAGATCACGCGGCTGAGGTCCGCGGAGGCGGCCTGGAAGTGCGCGTCGGCCGGCGTCACGCCCGGCGGTGTGACATTGGCAAGCTGATAGGTGCCGGTCGCGTTGTCGCGCACCAGCAGGTTTTCGTAGCCCACCGGTTCACCGCTCACGACCTGACTGCCTTCGGGGTTGCACGATTGCGGGTCTTCCTGTGTGTTGGACGCGGAAGCGCGTGACCCCCCGCCAGCCAGCATCACCTCCTTGGTAAGCTGATCCGAGTAGGCGTACACATGTTGGTATGACGCGCAGACCAACCCGTCAGAGGATTCGATCGGCATGATGTCTTCCGCGATCCAGCCGCCCGCGCCACGCATCGCCACATATTCTTCGCCGCCGGTGGGCGCGCCCGGCCGCGGCTCCTGGGTGTTGAGCGTCACCGCTTCGCCATATGCGGCGACCGTGCTCAGGTCCACTTCTTCTCCTCCCTCAGTGTTAGCTTCCTGTCCTCCGTTAGTGTCGAACTGGGCCGAGCTCTTGACCGGCGGCGTCACGAGCTCGTAGGCGCGGCAGTCGGGCAACCTCGCGGAGAAGCCACCGCGCATCTGTTCGTTGGGACACGCCGCCTGTTCGGCCGTCAACGTGGTGAAGGTTTGGTCCGGGCCATAGGTCGTTCCCAGTTCGTTGCTCGCGACTACGCGATAGTGGTAGGTGGCCCCGGCCGCGAGGCTGCTCGCGGCCGCCCACACTGCGTGCGATTCCAGCCCTTCACCGACGCTTCCTTCCGGGAAGGGCGTCGAGCTGCCGTAGGCGCTGGTAGGGCCGTATTCGAAGCGGTAGCTCGTCTGGATGCCGCCGGGGTTCACGAGCGCGCCGAGCTTTGCTTCGGAGGCGCCGACTTCGGCGGTGAGCTCCCTGTCGACCACAGGCACGACGGGAGGCCCGAACACCCAGATCTTTTCTTTGAAGCCATCGGTCACGTATACACGCCCGCTCGCTTCATTCACCGCGACCATGCTGTAGAAGCGATCATTTTCGCCAAGACCTTGTTCGCCAAGCTGACCGAAACGGCCGGCCCCGACATCGGCGAGATGCCTGCCTTCCAAGCCGTACTCGACGAGATGGAGGCAGGGCGACTGTTTTTCGCCGCACGGGTCCGCGCTGTTGTTGACGAGCGCGAGCACGTCCCCACGTCCGTCGAGCGCCACGGAGTACACGCCTTCGCTCTTGATTTCAACGGGCTTGCCGTTCACTTCTACAGGCGCACCGCTGGAATCGAGCTCCACGAGCCTGTTGTTGCCGGAGTCGGCCACCCAGAGGTTGCCGGAGGAGTCGATCGCGACTCCAGCCGGTTCTTTGAGCGCACCGGCACCGGAGCCCGTGAACGTCTTCAGCAGCGTGCCGCTCGGGCTGTACTCGAGCACGTCGTTTTCCAAGGGATTCGGCACGTACACGTCACCAGCCGAGTCGGCTGCAATCTTGACGTCTGCGAGGACGCCGCCGAGATTGCGTAACACCGGCACTTCAAACGAGGACAGCAATGCGCCCGTGTTGGAGTCGTAGACGAAGATCATCGCGGGCGTGGCCGGCGTGAAGAGGCCTCCTTCTTCGCCGAGCACGTACACATCGCCGTTCGTCGGGTTCACCGCGACACCCGAGTAGTGCGCAGACCCAAACGGGGACGGCGAGAGTAAGTTGCCTGAAGGATCGAGCTTGACTACCGTCGAAGGGGCCAACCCTTCCCCGTAGAGTCCCGACACGAACAGGTCTCCAGAGCCTTCCACAGCGACGCCAACCGCGCGGAACTCATGCGCGCTGAACGACCCGTAGGCGATGAGCTTGGGGGGTTCGGCTTGGGCGACACCCGCGGAGAGTGCCAGCAAAACACAGAGGGCGACGAGCGGCGCAGCAACCAGACTGCGCGCAAGCGCACTACTCCCTTGGGCCAAAGGAAGAGCACGGAGCGTCGCGATGAGCCCGGCCTTCGACGTGGAAGCTGGCTTCGCGATATGCACTGTGGTTCTCACCTTGTCTCCTTGGTCGTACTGGTAATTGATGGGGCTTGGTGCCGGTCTTCCTTCTGAGACTCTTTGCCGACACTCAGCCGCTGCGCGACCCGGCAGCCCAGCGGTGTGAGCGCCCACGCGTTCGGCTCGCCTTTGGCGTGCCCCGCACCCGAGTTCACCGTCAACCCCAAGCGCTCCAGACGCGCGAGCAGCTTCGAAATCTGACCCGGGTCAGAGACCCCCGAGCGTTCAGCGACCACACGGTTACTCGCACCCGGGCACTCCGCGATGCACTCCAGCACCCGCGCCGTGCGATACGTCAAACGCATCTGCACACCGCCCAGGGGATCCCCGCGGCCATCGACGCCCTCACGCGGCGCACGCGCAGAGCCCGCGCGCAACCCCGGCGCGGGTCGAGCCTGCTCACGCCGCGCGGCACCCGGACCCATATAGGGCAGCACGATCATCCCCATCAACTCCCCAAACAACCCGGTCAGACGCCCCCGCTCCCCACGCAACAGCCGCCCATGCACAATCCCGAACGCAGCGCCGACCAGGCCCTCAGCTGTCAGCCGCGAGCACTCCCCGCCCCGTGCGCCCGCTGTGCGGCCCTCATCGAGAACCCCGGCGATGCGCCCCAGCACCCGCTCCCGGGCCTCCAGCACAACCGCGCCGCCGCGCAGCGCCTGCACCACACAGACCCGCGCGAGCACCGGCTCGCGATCCAAGAACGAAAGAACCACCCACAGGCCCCCACGCACCCGCTCGCGCCACCCAAGACCCTCGAGGCCCGCCGCCGCCAGCTCCCGCTCGACCTGCGCGACCGTGTCCTCGAGCAGCGCCGCGAGTAGCTCTTCGCGGTTGGTGAACAGCTCGTAGAATGTGCGCCGGGAGATCCTCGCCCGCGAAGTCACCAGCGCTACCGAGGCGTGCTTGTAACCGACCTCGTCGATCACCGCCGCCGCCGCGCTCAACAGCCGCAAACGCTGGATCTCCTCCACGTGGCGGCTCGGCATCCCGTGACGCGAGGGCAGCCGTCTCGCCCACACCCCCGGGCTACCCGGACGCGCCCGCGGCGGCGCGAGACTCACCGCCGCCGAGGCAGCATGGCGACGCGCGGACATCACGCCACCCCCCACACGCTGCCCACGCTCCAGGCCGCAAAATGCCCCTTCCCCGCGTGGGAGAAGAACAGCCGGCGCGAACGCGCCGAGCGAGGAGAGCTAGCGGCTGGCCCTAGAGGCCAAGAGAGAGAGAGAGAGAGAGAGATGCGTCAGGCTGCTGACGCATCTAGCAACGGGCCCGCCGCGAGCGGCGCGCATCCCCGATACGTATCTCTCTGCGGAAACCACGTAGAACAACTCCCTCATCGCTCCGATCCAGCCCTCTCCCGATACCAACATTCACCCTGCGAGCGCTTGAAGTCAACCACAAGCGGTATGACCGCAACCGGACCCTATGTTTACCGGTGTCCCCGTCAAGGGAGCACCAACCTGCCGAGCACGATAACCCAAGGCCGCGCAAATGTCAAGGGCCCAGGCGTCCTAGTCCGCGCGCAACCAAAGCCGGCGGGCTCGGCAGGATCTCACTATGGCAGCCCAGGGATGGCTTGCCTACAGGAGATTGACGCCGATGGCAAAACGGATCGAGCCTGCGCGAAAGATGCGCCCGGGGGCCCACGCACGGTCGGTTGCGAGGACTCGCGTACTACGGCGTCACCTATTATCAGTTAAGTGGACCACGACCGGTGCGCGGCTCCGTGCACCCCGGTGGACCCCGCGCGCGGAGGACTACACGCGCCCGGTGTCGTGCCTGTACGCGCGACGGGCGAGCACGGTGAACACTGCGGTCCACGCGGCGATCACGATCCACGCCTTGGCGGGCCAGGGGTGGCCGCCCAGGGCGACGTGGCTGGCCTGCACGAGCCAGTAGGAGGGCAACAGCTGCCCGACGACGTGCAGGAAGCCGTGGCTGGGAATCGGAAACCAGGTGCCTCCGAGGAAGGCGAGCAGCGCGACGCCGCCGCCCACGGCGGGACCGATCGAGTCGGGGGTGAGCATGTGGCCGACGGCGATCCCCAGGGCGGCAAAGGGGATCAGGCAGACCAGGATCAGCACGGTCATCTGCAGCCAGTCCGACGCCGACAGGCTCACCCCGAGCGCGGCGCCGGAGATGTACAGGGCGAGGATGGTGAGCAGCGCCATCATGTAGGCGGTGAGGACCTTCGCGCGCAGGTAGGCGCGGGTGGAGAGGGGGCTGATGCGCAGCTGGCGGTTCCAGCCGACGGCGCGCTCGGCGGCGATGCGGGCGCCGCTGGAGAGCATCCCGCTCATCGTCCCGAAGGAGACCATCCCGATCATGTAGTAGAGCGGCGCGTCGATGCCGGTGCCGGCGAGGTTGTGGTTGTTGCGCTGGGGGCCCGCGATCAGGAAGTAGAGGACCAGGGGGAACCCCAGCGAGAGGAGGAAGAAGCGGCGGTTGCGAAACGTGCGCAGCAGCTCGTAGCGGGTGTAGGAGAGCGCGCTCATCGGCCCCGCCTGCCCGCGGCGGACGGCCCACGGAGTGGGGCTCCGCGCGGCGGGCCACATCGAGCGAACACGATGCTCACAGGCCCACCCCCGGGAATGGGGCGGTCGGCGAGCCAGCCGGCCCGGCCTCGGGCCCCTCGGCGTCGTCGGCGGTCAGCTGCAGGAACGCCTCCTCCAAGCCGGCGGCGGCGATCTCGATGTCGCGCGCGTCAGGATGGGCCCCCAGCAGCGCGCGGATGGCGGCGTCGGAGTCCGTGCAGCTCAGCACGATCGCCTCGCCGCGGCGCTCGGCGCCGCTGACACCGGGCAGCCCCGCGAGCGCGTCGAGGTCGGCGCGGGGGAGGGTGGCGCGGATGGTGCGGGTGCCGACCATGGCCTTGATCTCGGTGGGGGGGCCGTCGGCGACGATCTGGCCGTGGGCCATCAGCACGGCGCGGTCGGCGTAGGCGTCGGCCTCCTCGAGGTAGTGGGTGGCGAACAGGATCGTCTTGCCGCGGGCGGCGAGCTCGCGCATGGTGGCCCAGAAGGAGCGGCGGCCCTCGACGTCCATGGCCACGGTGGGCTCGTCGAGCACGAGCAGCTTGGCGTCGCTGACGAGGGCGACCGCGAAGCGCACCCGCTGGGTCTGCCCGCCGGAGAGCTTCTGGGTGCGCTGGCCGGCGATCTCGCTCAGGCCGGTCAGCTCCAAGGCCTCGGCGACGTCCAGCGGGGCGGGGTAGAGCGAGGCGACCATCGCGACCAGCTCGCCCACGGAGAGGTCGCGGATCAGGGCGCCGGTCTGCAGCATCGCCCCGACCTGCCCGGCGTCGACCGCGGCGGAGGGGGTGCCGCCGAACACCGACACCGTGCCGCCGTCGGGCTGGGAGAGGCCGAGGATCATGTCGATCGTGGTGGACTTGCCCGCCCCGTTCGGCCCGAGCAGCGCGACGGTCTCGCCCGCGGAAATCGCCACGTCGATGCCGCGCACGGCGCGCACGTCCCCATAGCTCTTGCGCAGGGCGGAGACCTCGATTGCGCTGCCCGACGCGCTCACCCGCGCCTCCCCACGGGTGGGTGCATCGCGCTGCCCGACGCGCTCACCTGGCCTCCCCACCGGCTCCCGCGGGTCGGCTCGCCCGCCGCGTCCGATCCGCTCCCGCGGGGAGGCTCACTTGCCGCGCCTGATGCGGGCCGCCTTCATACGCTCGGTCTTACCCAGCTCGACCTTGCGCATGCGCACGCTCTTGGGGGTGACCTCGACGCACTCGTCCTCGCGGACGAACTCCATGGCCTGGTCGAGGGTGAGCTGGCGGTGGGGGATCAGGCGCTCCAGCACGTCGGAGGTGGAGGAGCGCATATTGGTGAGGTGCTTTTCCTTGACGGGGTTGATGTCGATGTCTTCCGCGCGGGAGCTCTCGCCGACGATCATGCCCTCGTAGACCTCCTCGCCGGGGCCGACGAACATGGTGCCGCGTTCCTGGAGGTTCATCAGCGCGTACTGGGCGGTGGCGCCGCGGCGGTCCGCGACGAGCGCGCCGGTGGTGCGGGTCTTGAGCTCGCCGGCCCAGCGCTCCCAGCGGTCGAAGACGTGGTGCATCATTCCTGTCCCGCGGGTCTCGGTGACGAACTCGGTGCGGAAGCCGATCAGGCCGCGGGCGGGCACCAGGTAGTCCATCCGCACCCAGCCGGTGCCGTGGTTGGTCATGTGCTCCATGCGCCCCTTGCGCAGGGCGAGCATCTGGGTGACCACCCCGACGTAGTCCTCGGGGACGTCGATCGAGAGGCGCTCGACGGGCTCGTGGCGTTTGCCGTCGATCTCGCGCTCGAGCACGCGGGGCTGGCCGACGGTCAGCTCGAAGCCCTCGCGGCGCATGATCTCCACGAGCACCGCCAGCTGCAGCTCGCCGCGGCCCTGGACCTCCCAGGACTCGGAGCCAACCCCCCCGGTGTGGTTGACGCGCAGGGCGACGTTTCCGATCAGCTCCGCCTCGAGGCGATCGCGCAGCTGGCGGGCGGTGAGCTTGGAGCCCTCGCGGCCGGCCATGGGGGAGGTGTTGATCCCGAGGGTGATGGAGAGGGAGGGCTCGTCCACGGTGATCACGGGCAGCGGGCGGGGGTCCTCGGGATCGGCGAGGGTCTCCCCGATCGTCACCTCGGCGATGCCGGCCACGGCGATGATCTCCCCGGGCCCGGCCTCGGCGGCGTCGACGCGGTCGAGGGCCTCGGTGACGTACAGCTCGGAGACCTGCACCCGCTCGATCGAGCCGTCGGCGCGGCACCAGGCGATCTGCTGGCCGCGGCGGATGCGCCCGTGGCGCACGCGGCAGAGCGCGAGGCGCCCCACGTAGGGGGAGGCGTCGAGGTTGGTGACGAGCGCCTGTAGGGGATGCTCGGGGTCGTGGGTGGGGGCGGGGATGTGCTCCAGCAGCAGGTCGAGCAGCGGGGCGAGGTCGGAGCCGGCGACGGCGTCCTCGCCGCTCTTGGCAGGGTCGTACTCCAGGGAGGCGCGGCCGGCCTTGGCGTTGCAGTAGACGATGGGAAAGTCGATCTGGGACTCGTCGGCGTCGAGGTCGAGGAACAGCTCGTAGACCTCGTCGATCACTTCCGCGACGCGGGCATCTGGACGGTCGACCTTGTTGATCACGAGGATCACGGGCAGCCGCGCCTCGAGGGTCTTGCGCAGCACGAAGCGGGTCTGAGGCAGGGGCCCCTCGGAGGCGTCCACGAGCAGCAGCACCCCGTCGACCATCGTCAACCCCCGCTCGACCTCGCCCCCGAAGTCGGCGTGGCCGGGGGTGTCCACGATATTGAGCTTCACGCCGCCGTAGTGCAGGGCGGTGTTCTTGGCGAGGATCGTGATGCCCTTCTCGCGCTCCAGATCCATCGAGTCGAGCACCCGCTCAGCCACGTCCTGGCCAACGCGAAAGGCGCCGGACTGCCACAGCATGGCATCGACCAGGGTGGTCTTCCCATGGTCCACGTGGGCCACGATGGCGACGTTGCGGATGTCGTTGCGAGGTACGGGCACGGCCCGACAGGCTAGCGGGGCGTTGCCGAGAGCTGGGATTGGACCTGTTGTTCTTTTTTTGGTGATCGTCCACGCGGGTGGGGGCAGGCTCCCAGCGCAGCCCGCGCTGGCCGAAACGGGGATTCGAGCCGAAGGCGAGTGTCTCCCGGCTTCGGTCTCCATGCCTCGCGGCCACGGTTGCGGGGAGGCATCGCATACCGATGGCCGCTTTGTATTAAGCTCGGGTGGATGCGCGCACTGGTGCTTGACCCTCCCACGGCGGGGCTCGAGGAGCTGCTGGAGCGTCGGCGGCGCTCGGGGCTTGATCGGATGGATGAGGTGTGGGAGGGTGTCCTGCACATGGTTCCGGCTCCCCCAGGCAGGCACGCCGTGGTCGAGTGGCAGATTGCTCGGCTACTCGGCCCGCTCGCGGAGCAGGCCGGCCTGTATGCCTGTGGCCAGTTCAACCTCGGCGAGGGCGAACACAACTTCCGTGTGCCCGACGGCGGGCTGCACCGCACGATTCCCACCAGCACGTGGTATGCGACCGCCCCGCTCGTGGTGGAGATCGTCTCGCCGGGCGATGAGAGCTGGGAAAAGCTCCCGTTCTACGCCGCCCACGCCGTCGAGGAGGTGCTGATCCTCGACCCCATCAAGCGCTCGGTCGATTGGCTGGGCCTGCGCGGGCGGGAGTACCGGCCGATCGAGCGCAGCGGGCTGATCGAGCTCGGCGCGAGCGAGCTCGCCGAGCGGATCGACTGGCCGCCCGCGGAGTAGCGGCTCAGCGGATAGCGCGAGTCGCCTGCCGGGCCACCCGCACCCCGAAACGCGTGAGCGCCGAGGGCATCCGTTCGGCGCCGGCCACGACTGTCTCCAGCGCGGCTGCGAAGCGCCGGATCTCGGCCTCCTCGATCACGAGCGGGGGCAGGGCCTTGATCACGTTCATGCGGTGGCCGGCGACCTGGCAGAAGATGCGGTGCTCGTGGAAGAGGGGGACGGTGACGAGCTGGGAGAAGAGGCCTGGCTGGGCTCGCTCCAGCGCGTTCCACGCAGCGCGGGCGGACCGGCCTTCTGGGGGGCCCAGCTCGATCGCCCACATCAGCCCGAGGCCGCGCACGTCGCGCACGATCGCGTGGCGCTCCACGAGGGGGCGGGTGAGCTCCAGCAGGAGGTCTCCCATGCGCTGGGCGCGCTCTACCAACTCCTCCTCGTCGAGCACCCGCAGCGTGGCGAGGCCGGCGGCGGCGGCGAGGTCGTTGCCGCCGAAGGTGGAGCCGTGGCGCACCGCGCGCTCCATGCC
>DATMPY010000208.1:0-17400 GCA_035566955.1 Solirubrobacteraceae bacterium
TCCCCGAGGAAGGCCGTCTCGATCCGCTCCACCGAGCTGCCCTCCGCGAGCTCCATCGCCAAGCGCCCGAGCTGTGTCGCCAGCGGCAGGAACGGTCCGAGCGCCGCCATGTCCTCCGGGGGGATCGCGGGGATGTTGACCGCCGTTGCGACCACCCCCCCCGTCAGCGCCGCCACCACCTGCTCGGCGCTCTGGTAGCCAGCGCGGTCGGTGGCCTCCGCCGTGGATGCCCCCAGATGGGGGGTGACGATCACGTTTGGGTAGCCGAACAGGGGGTGCTCGGTCACGGGCTCCGAGGGGAACACGTCGAGCGCCGCGCCGCCGACCTGGCCGGAGTCCAGGGCCTCCTTGAGCGCGTCTTCGTCGATCAGGCCCCCGCGGGCGACGTTGAGGATGCGCACCCCCGCGCGCATCTGCGCGAACGCCTCAGCGTTCAGCCAATTCTGGGTCTCCGGGGTCTTGGGGAGGTGGATCGTGACGAAGTCGGCCTGCGCGTAGATCGCCTCGCAGCTCTCCGCCTTCTCGACCCCCAGCTCGCGGTAGCGCTCGGCGCTGACGAACGGGTCGAACGCGATCACCCGCATCTGAAAGCCCCGCGCGCGGGCGGCCACCAGCTGCCCGATGCGCCCGAAGCCGACGATCCCGAGCGTCTTCTCGTACAGCTCCACGCCCGAGAACTTCGAGCGCTCCCACCTACCGCTTGTCAGCGACGCGTACGCCTGGGGGATGTTGCGCGCCAGCGCCAGCAGCAGCGCCATGGTGTGCTCCGCCGCGGTCACCACGTTCGACTGGGGGGCGTTGGCGACGATGATCCCGCGCTTGGTGGCGGCCTCCACGTCGACGTTGTCGACCCCCACCCCCGCGCGCCCGATCGCGCGCAGGCTCGTGGCCCGCTCGATCAGCGGGGCCGTCAGCTTCGTCGCGGAGCGGATCAGGATGCCGTGGTAGGCGCCGATCCGCTCGGCCAGCTCCTCCTCGCTCCAGTCGAAGCCGAGGTCCACCTCGAAGTGCTCGCGCAGCAGCGCCACACCCGAGTCGCCGATCTTCTCCTTGACGAGGACCTTCAGGCGCTCGCTCATGCTCCCAACCTTTCGAGGACCCACTCGATACAGGCCGTCAGCGCCTGCACATCGCTGGGCTCCACCGCGGGGAACATCCCGACCCGCAGCTGGTTGCGCCCCAGCTTGCGGTAGGGCTCGACGTCGACGATCCCGTTCGCCCGCAGCGTCTTGGCGAGCGCCGCCGCGTCGACCGACTCAGCGAAGTCGATCGTGCCCACCACCAGCGAGCGCTTGGCAGGGTCGCGCACGAACGGCGTCGTGTACGCCGTGCGCTCCGCCCACTCATACAGGTGAGTGGACGATGCCCGCGTGCGCGCCACGCACCAGTCGAGGCCGCCGCCGTCGAGCATCCAGCGGATCTGCTCGGCAAACAGAAACAGGGTCGCCACCGCGGGGGTGTTGTAGGTCTGGTCTTTGCGGGAGTTCTCGAGCGCCGTCTGCAGCGAGAGAAAGGCGGGGATCCAACGCCCGGAGGAGGCGATCCGCCCAACCCGCCCCTGCGCGGCGGGGCTCAGCAGCGCCACCCACAGCCCGCCGTCGGCGGCGAAGCTCTTCTGGGGCGCGAAGTAGTAGGCGTCGGCCTGGGCCATGTCCACCGGCAGTCCGCCCGCGCCGGAGGTGGCGTCGATCAGCACCAGCGCTTCGCCCGCGGGACGGGTCACCGGGACCATCACGCCAGTCGAGGTCTCGTTGTGCGCCCACGCCACCACATCCGCGTCGGCCGCGGCCGGGTCGGCCGTCGCCGGATCTGGCGCATCCCCGACCTCGGCCTCGATCCGCGCGGGGTCCTCCAGGAACGGCGCCTCCTGGGCTGCCTGGGCGAACTTGGAGGAGAACTCGCCATAGACCAGGTGCAGGGAGCGGCGCTCGATCAAGCCGAACGTCGCGGCGTCCCAGAAGGCCGTGGCCCCGCCGTTGCCGAGCACCACCTCGTAGCCCTCGGGCGCCGAGAACAGCTCGCGCAGACCGGCGCGGATCTCCCCCACGAGCGCCTTCACCGGCTTCTGCCTGTGGGAGGTCCCCATCACCGCCGCGCCCGCACCGGCGAGGCCGGCGAGCGCCTCGAGGCGGACCTTCGAGGGGCCGCAGCCGAAGCGCCCATCGGCGGGCTTCAGCTCGGGGGGGATCGTCAACGACGCTGATGACGATGACGTCTGCTCTGCGCTGGGGAGGGGGCTGCTCATGGGCTTCCTCGTTTCGAGCCTCAACGGTTACGGGAATCTGAGGTGCCCAGGCGCGCGGCGGTACTTCAAGCGTCGCTCCCCGGTGGTCGATTCCACCTCGATACTGCGCCAGTCGCGACGTGAGCGAGTTTAGCGAATCAGGCTGCCCCGTCGAGCGCGCCGGCGACGGCCTCCCACGCGCGGCGGTGCAGCGCCACGTTCTTGGCGCGGTCGGTGCGGACCTCGATGATCCCCGAGCGCCGGGGGGGCTCGGCGAGCGCGCGCTCGAGGGCCGCGCGGAAGGCCTGGATGTCTCCGACGAGCTCGTGCTCGAGGCCGTACAGGCGAGCGGCGAGCGAGAAGTCGAGGCTGGTGGGGGTGGCGATGTGCTGGGTGTAGAGCTCGGGAGGGGCCGCGGCGATGGGCAGGAAGTCGAAGATGCCGCCGCCGCCGTTGTCGAGCAGCACGATCGTCAGATCGAGGCTCAGGCGCCGCGCGGCGATCAGCCCGCCGAGGTCGTGGGCAAGGGCCACGTCGCCGATCAGCAGCACCACCGGCCCACCCCCGTCGGCGGCCGCCCCGAAGGCGCTGGAGACAGTCCCGTCGATCCCGTTGGCGCCGCGGTTGCAGAGCACCCGCGGGGGATCGGGGCGCACCGGCCAGAAGCTCTCGATGTCGCGCACCGGCATCGAGGAGGCGACGAACAGCGTGGCCTCCGCGGGCAGCAGCACTCCGAGCTCGGCGGCGAGGGCGGGCTCGCTGAGGCCATCCTCCTCGCCGTTGTGCTCCCCCCCCGCGAGCACCCCGAGGAGCGCCTCGGCGGCGCGCTCGTCGGCGCTGCGCCAGCCGCTCAACCAGTCGGGGTCCGCGAGCGCGAGCGGGCCTGTGGGTGGGGCGGGCACGAGGGTGCTCGCCGGTGGTGGCAGATCGGAGTCTCGCCCGCTCCCCTCCCCCCCGGCCAGCTCCTCGGTCAGTCGGCGCAGCGCGCGGGCGGGCTCCAGCGCGAGTGAGCCGGCGAGCACGGACGCAGGGTCTTGCCAGTCGCCCTCGGGGTCGAGGATCGCCTGGGGCACGTCCCCCAGACCGGCCAGCCACTGGCGCAGGGGCTTGGAGACCGGCAGCGCCCCCACACGGATCACGAGGTCCGGACGCGCCCTGGCCGCGAACGCGGGGTCGCGCAGCAGGGCGTCGTAGTGCGCGACCGCGGCCTCCCCACGGCGGGCGCCGGAGAGCGGGTCGGCGAGCAGCGGCCAACCCGCTGCCTCGCAGAGCTCCGCGGCGGCCCGCCCGAGCGCCGTGGGCCGCTCGTGGCGCCCGGCGACGAGCACCCCGCGCGTGGCGCCCGCCGCCAGCGCCGAGAGCTCGGCCATCGCCCCCGGCGCGTGCAGGTGCGCCACCGGCCGGCGCACGTACGGCGCCCCGTCGGGGCGCCCGGTCTCATCGGGCGGCAACGCCCGGCCGTCGCCCATCAGCGGCTCGCGCAGGGGGAAGTTGAGGTGCACCACGCCCGGGCGGCCTTCCAGCGAGCGCCAGTAGGCGCGGCATGCGAGCGTGCGCATCCAGCGCAGCCCCTCCTCTCCGGCGCCGGGGGCGTCCACCTCGAAGAACCACTTGGCCGCCCCCCCGAAGAGCTTGATTTGGTCGATCGCCTGCCCCGCCCCGTTCTCGCGCAGCTCGGAGGGACGGTCGGCCGTGAGAATCAGCAGCGGCACGCCCGCCTCGTGCGCCTCGATCGCGGCGGGCAGGAGCTCCGCGGCGGCGGTCCCCGAGGTGCAAGCCAGCGCGACCGGCAGCCCCGACGCCTTGGCGAGCCCGAGCGCGAAGAACCCCCCGCAGCGCTCGTCGATGTGGGAGTGGCAGCGCAGCCTCGGCTCCCCCGCGAGGCTCAACACGAGCGGCGCGCAGCGCGACCCCGGCGAGGTGCACGCGTCGCGCAGCCCGCAGCGCACGAGCTCGTCCACGAAGGCGCGCAGCAGCAGATGGGTGTCCGCGGCGGAGCTCATCGGAGGCAGCTGTCGGCGGCGGGGGTCATGAGGAATGGGTGTTGGTGACGGAGCTCAAGGGCAGTGGTGTCGGAGGCTCGGGTCATAGGATCGAGGCGTGCAAGAGAGCGTGGTCCTGTTACACGGCTTCAGCGGGACCCACCACGCGTGGGACCGTGTGGTGGAGCTGCTCGATTCTGAACGCTATCGCCCGCTGGCCCTGGACCTCCCGGGTCACGGACAGGAGGCGGACGCGCCCCGCCCGATCACCTTCACAGGCTGCGTGGAGCACGTGCTCGCAGCGGCCCCACCGAGTTTCACGCTGTGCGGCTACTCGCTGGGCGGGCGCGTGGCGCTGCACGTCGCGCTCGCGGCGCCCGAGCGGGTGGCGCGGCTCGTGCTGGTGTCCACCACCGCGGGCATCGCGGACGAGTCCGAACGGGCGGCGCGAAGCCGCTCCGATCAGCGGCTCGCGGACGACCTCGAACGCATCCCCTATGAGGAGTTCATCGAGCGCTGGCGCACCCAGCCGCTGTTCGCCGACGATCCCCCGGAGGTCGGCGCGCTGGCGCGGGAGGACCAGCGCCGCAACCGCCCAGATGCCCTCGCGGCGGTCCTGAGAGGCATCGGCTCGGGCGAGATGGACCCCCTGTGGAGCCGCCTGCACGAGCTGAGGATGCCCATCACGATCGTCGCGGGCGACGGCGATGCCAAGTTCCAGGCGCTGGGGCGACGCATGGAAAACCTGCTGCCAAATAGCACGCTGACGATCGTCTCCGGCGGCCACGGTCTGCCGCTCGAGAACCCCGCGGCGGTGGCCCGAGAGCTCTAGGCCGGATCGACGCCCAGCCCCGGCGCGGCGGGCACGGCGATCCGGCCTTCCCGCGCGGGCAGGGGGTCCTCGATCCCTTCGAACAGGCCGAGAGTCGCCAGGCCACACGGGGGCAGCGGCCCACGGGATGCCAACGCGGCGGCGGCGTGCACCGCGGCGGCGACCCCGAGGGGGCCGTCGAAGGTGGAGGCGAGGTAGACCTCGGCTCCGGAGGCGCGCACGAGCGCCGCGGCGGCGAGCAGCCCGGCGATCCCCCCGCAGCGGGAGATCTTCAAGCAGACCGCGTCGGCGACCCCCGCCCCGAGGGCGCCGTGCTCGGCGGCGGTCTCGTCGATGGCGACGCGCACCGGCACCCGCTCGCGCACGGCGCGCACGGCCTCGAGGCCGTGGGTGGGCTCCTCCACGAGCTCCAGGCCCACGGGGGCGAGCGCCTCGATCGCGCGCACCGCACCCTCGACGTCCCACGCGCCGTTGGCGTCCACGCGCAGCGCGACGTGGGGACCGACGGCGGCACGCACAGCGGCCAGGCGCCCGGCGTCGTCGCCCACGCCGACCTTCACCTTCACGCACGCGAAGCCCAGGGCGGCGGCCCGCGCGGCCTGCTCAGCGGCAGTGCTGCGGTCGGTGGCGCCGAGCGTCGCGTTGACGGGCACCTCGGCGGCGGGGTCGTCGGTGAGCAGCGCGGCGACGGGTCTGTCGGCGCGCCGTCCGGCGCGGTCCCACAGCGCGAGATCGATCGCGGCGAGCGCGGCGGGGAGGTCGTCCAGGCGCCGGCAGGCGTCGATCAGCTGCGCACCGGTCGCAGCCTCGGACTGCATCAGCACCGGCCGATAGGCCTCCAGCGCTCGCCGTACGCGCGCCATCGAGACACCGTCGTAGGGCTCCAGGGGGGCGGCCTCGCCGTAGCCGGTGACGCCGTCGGCATCGGTGAGCGCGACTGTCACAAGCTGCCGCTCGCGCACGGTCCCGTGGGCGCTCTGAAGCGGTTGGGCGAACGGGAGCACGCGCTCGGTGAGAATCATCTGCATCGGCGGCCCCTAAGAGCCGATCCCGCCGGAGGCGAGGATCCCGGCGGAGAACAGCAGGCAGAACAGCAGCTGCAGCAGTCCGGTGCGCGCGAGCGCGCCGTTCAGCGAGGGGCCGTCGACGCGAGTGCGCACCACCCGGATCAGCGACAGCGCCAGCGGGATGGCGGCCCAGGGGAGCAGCAGCCAGGCGTTCATCGAGTCCAGGGCCCAGGGCAGCGGGGCGGTGAGGAAGGCGACGGCGAGCATCGCCGTGTAGAGGGCGCGGGTGCGCTCGCGGCCGAGTCTCACCGCGAGCGTGCGCTTGCCGGCGCGGCGGTCGGTGTCGATGTCGCGGATGTTGTTGACGACGAGGATCGCGCTGGCGAGCAGGCCGACGGGAACGGCGCAGGCGAAGGCCTGCCAGGGAAGGTGCTGGACCTGCACGTAGTAGGAGCCCGTGACCGCGACGATCCCGAAGAAGAGAAACACGAACAGCTCGCCGAGCCCTTCGTAGCCGTAAGGGCGGGGTCCCCCGGTGTAGAGAACCCCGGCGAGGATCGAGGCGGCGCCGACCGCGATCAGGCCCCAGCCGGCGACCGCGACGAGGTAGACCCCGCAGAGCACCGCGAGGCCGAAGGTGACATACGTTGCGAGCAGCACCTGACTGGGCGGCACGAGCCCCCCGGCGGTGACCCGCACGGGCCCGAGGCGGTCCTCGGTGTCGGCGCCCCGGCGGGCGTCGGAGTAGTCGTTTGAGAGATTCGTGCCAACCTGGATGAAGATCGCCCCCAGCAGCGCGGCCACGAACGCGATCGGATCGAAGCGCCCCGCTCCCAGGGCCAGCGAGGTGCCGACCAGCACCGGGGCGATCGCCGCCGGCAGCGTCCGCACGCGGGCGGCCATCACCCAGATGCGCACCGCGCTGGCCTCCCGGGGAGCCGCGAGCGCGGCACTCACGGGTCACGCCCTCCGCGGAAACTTGGAGAAGTCGGGAGTGCGCTTCTCGCGGTAGGCGTCCCGGCCCTCCTGGGCCTCCTCGCTCATGTAGAAGAGGAGGTTCGCGTCGTGGGCAAGCTGCTGCACGCCGGCGAGGCCGTCCTCGGCAGCGTTGAAGGATGCCTTGAGCAGGCGCAGGGCAAAGGGGGAGAGCGCGAGCATCTCCCGGCACCACGCGACCGTCTCCTCCTCCAGGCGCTCGAGCGGCACAACGGTGTTGACGAGCCCCATCTCCAGGGCCTGCGCGGCCGTGTACTGGCGGCAGAGAAACCAGATCTCCTTGGCCTTCTTGGGCCCGACGAGGTTGGCGAGCAGACCGGCGCCGAAGCCCCCGTCGAAGGAGCCCACGCGAGGGCCCACCTGCCCAAAGCGGGCGTTCTCGGCGGCGATTGTGAGATCGCAGACGAGGTGCAGGACATGCCCGCCGCCGATCGCGTAGCCCGCGACCATCGCCACCACCGGCTTGGGCAGACGGCGGATCTGTACATGCAGGTCGGTGACGTGGAAGCGCCCCGGGCGGGTAGGGTCCGGATCGCCGGCGGCGTCCTCGGCCAGATAGCCGGAGTCCCCGCGCACGCGCTGGTCCCCCCCCGAGCAGAACGCCGACGGCCCCTCCCCGGTGAGCACGATGACCCCGACCTCGTGGTCCTCCTGGGCCTGGGTCATCGCGCGCGAGATCTCGATCACTGTCCGCGGCCGGAAGGCGTTGCGCACCTCGGGCCGGTCGATCGTGATCTTGGCGATCCCCCGATCGAGGCCCGTCTCGCCCTTCTCGTAGCGGATGTCTGTGTACTCCCCGGCGGGGATCCATGTGGTTGGCATGCGCGAAGGCTAGCCTGTGGGGGAATGGTGGTGGAGGCATGGTTAGAGCGCGCGGCAGCATCCAGGCCGGGAGCGCCGGCGTTGGACACCCCGCGGGGAGGCTGCTCCTACGCGCAGCTGCGCGATCGCGCCCGGGCGGGCGCGGCGGAGCTCGCGGCGCGGGGCGCGACCCCCGGCGAGCGGGTGGCGATCGCGCTGCCGGCGGGCCCGGAGCTCGCGTATGCGCTGCACGCGTGCCTGCTGCTGGGGGCGGTCGCGGTGCCGGTCGACCTGCGCCTGGGCGAGCGGGAGCGACGCGCGATCGCCGACGGCGCGGCGGTGGTCGTGGACGAACCGCTGCACGCGGACACCGCGCGGGGCCTTCTCGCGAAGCCCAAGCGGAGCCTTCCTACGGACCCCGAGGGGAGCCCGCCCGCGAGACCCAGGGGAGGCCTTCCCGTGAAGCCCGTGCACGACCTGGACGCGGTGGCGGCGGTCATCCACACCTCGGGCACCACCTCGGCGCCGAAGCCGGTGGAGCTGACATTCGGGAACTTCCTGTGGAGCGCGCTGGGCTCGGCCGTGGCGCTGGGCCTCGATCCCCAGGAGCGCTGGCTGTGCAACCTCCCGCTCTCCCACGTGGGCGGGCTTTCGATCCTGCTGCGCAGCGCGATCTACGGGACGACCGCCGTGATCCACGAGCGCTTCGACACGGAGCTGACGCTCGCCGCCCTCGCGGCGCCAGCGGGATCGCGGGGATCGGCGACGCTGGTGTCGCTCGTGGCCACGACCCTCGCGCGCCTGCTGGACGCGGGCCTCGAGCGACCGCCGGCGCTGCGCTGCGCGCTGACGGGCGGCGGACCCGTCCCGAGCGCTCTGGTCGCCCGCGCCCGCGCAGCAGGAATTCCGGTGAGCCTCACCTACGGCCTGACGGAGGCCTGCTCGCAGGTCACGACGCTCCCGCCCTCCGCGGCCCAAGATGTCACCCCAACAGCGGGTCCCCCGCTGTTCTGCACCCGCGTGCGGGTGGCCCCCGAGGGGGAGATCGAAGTGGCGGGTCCAACACTCGCGCGCGGGGTGGCAGGTCCGGATGGGTGGTTGCGAACGGGAGATCTGGGTAGATTGAACGGCGAGGGGAGCCTTGAGGTGACGGGACGCAAGAGCGACACGATCGTCAGCGGGGGGGAGAACGTCGCCCCGGCGGAGGTGGAGGCAGTGCTGGAGGAGCATCCGGAAGTGCTGGAGGCGGCGGTGGTCGGCCGCGCGGACGAGCGCTGGGGGGAGGCGGTGACGGCTCTGGTGGTGACCCGCGCCGGGACGGCGGTGGATGAACGGGAGCTGCGCGAGCACTGCGCGGGGCGCCTGGCGCCGTACAAGGTCCCCAAGCGCGTCGTGACGATCGCGGGTCCGCTGCCACGCACGGGCTCGGGCAAGCTACTGCGCCGGGAGCTGACATGAGCGCGGATGAGCATCGGCGAACGAGCGTGGAGCATTGGGAGGAGGCCGCCGCCGGATGGGTGCGCCGTCAGCACGCGATCCGCGAGCTCGGGGCGCCGGTCTCCCACTGGATGGTGCAGGCGATCGACCCTCAGCCGGGCCAGCGGGTGCTGGAGCTGGCGGCCGGCCTCGGGGAGACGGGCCTGCTCGCGGCCGAGCTGGTAGCGCCCGTCGGCGGGGTGATCCTCTCAGACCAGGCCGAGGCGATGCTGGAGGGGGCGCGAGCGCGGGCGCTCGAGCTGACGTTGACGAACGTCGAGTTCCAGGTGTGGAACGCGGAATGGATCGACCTGCCGGTGGCCAGCGTCGACGCGGTGCTGTGCCGCTGGGGCTACATGCTGATGGCCGACCCGCTCGCGGCGCTGCTGGAGACCCGCCGCGTGCTGCGCCCCGGCGGGCGCCTGGCGCTCGCCGTGTGGGACGACCTGCGGGCCAACCCCTGGGCGCTCGTCCCGAGGCTCGAGCTGCTCGAGCGCGGCCTCGTGCAGCCGCCGGCGGAGTCCAACGGCTACGTGCCCGGCCCGTTCGCGCTCGGCAACGCCGAGCGGGTGGGCGAGCTGTTGAAGCAGGCGGGCTTCACCGAGATCGTGATCGAGGCCGTCGACGTGGCGCAGCGCCACGCGAGCTTCGACGCATTTTGGGAGACGATGCTCGACCTCTCGCGGGAGCTGCACGACCTCGTGCTCTCGCGCCCCGAGCCCGAGATCGAGCAGATCCGCGCCTCGCTGGCGGAGCGCCTCGCGTCCCACGCCGCCGCGGACGGCTCGCTCGAGATCCCCGGCCGCACGCTGGTCGCTGTGGCCAGCGCTTAAGAGCCCGGCGCTGGTAGCCTGCGCCCCCATGCTCTACGACGACGACGCGGACCTCACACTGTTGGACGACAAGACCGTTGCGATCATCGGCTACGGCTCCCAGGGCCACGCCCACGCGCTCAACCTGCGCGACTCGGGGGTGGAGGTCGTGGTGGGCCTGCGCGAGGACTCCTCCTCCGCGCACGCGGCGCGCGAGCAGGGCTTCGAAGTGCTGCCCGTCGTGGAGGCCGCGAGCCGGGGTGACCTGGTGATGATGCTCGTGCCCGACGAGCTGCACCGCCAGGTGTGGGAGGGCGAGGTGCGCGACGGGATCGGAGACGGGGACATGCTGCTGTTCGGGCACGGCTTCTCGATCCACTACCACGAGGTTGACCCGCCCCCCGGGGTCGACGTGACGATGGTCGCCCCCAAGGGCCCCGGTCACCTGGTGCGCCGCCAGTTCGAGGAAGGCAGCGGCGTCCCCGGGCTGATCGCCGTCGCCCAGGATGCCACCGGCAACGCTCGCGCGCTCGCGCTGGCGTACGCCAAGGGCATCGGCTGCACCCGCGGGGGCGTGATCGAGACGACCTTCAAGGACGAGACCGAGACCGACCTGTTCGGCGAGCAGGCCGTACTCTGCGGGGGCGTCTCCGAGCTCGTGCAGGCCGGCTTCGAGACGCTCGTGGGGGCGGGCTATGACCCCGAGATGGCCTACTTCGAGTGCCTCCATGAGGTCAAGCTGATCGTCGACCTGATGTACGAGAAGGGCCTCGCGGGGATGCGCTACTCGATTTCCAACACCGCCGAGTACGGCGACTACACCCGCGGCAAGCGCGTGATCACCGAGGAGACCCGCGCGAACATGCGCAAGATCCTCGCCGAGATCCAGTCCGGGGACTTCGCGCGCGAGTGGATCGCCGAGAATCGCGCCGGCCAGGAGAACTTCAAGCGGATGCGCGCCGAGCAGGCCAACACGCAGATCGAAGCCGTCGGCAAGGAGCTGCGCTCGCACATGGATTGGATCAAGCCCGCGTTTTAGAGCGGGCGGAGGCACGATTGCTCGCCTACCTCCTCTGGCACCGCGCGGGAGAGGGCGTCGATCCCGCAGCGTACGAGCACGCCGCGGAGCATTTCCACCGCTCGCTGGCGCACTCTCCTCCGGCCGGCTTTCGCGGCTCCGCGGTGTATCGGGTCGAGGAGCTGCCCTGGCTCGCGGGCGGCGGCTATGAGGATTGGTACCTGCTGGATGACTTCGCCGCCGTCGGAGTGCTGAACGAGGCGGCCGTCGCCCACGGCCACCACAGCGCCCACGATGAGATCGCGCGCCGCTTCGGCGCCGGTGCGGGCGGCATGTACGGGCTGCTGGAGGGACACGCGAGCCTCGCCGACGCGCCCCACGCCGTGTGGGTCTCCCGTCCGCCGGGGGCGCCGCGCGGCGAGCTGGCACAGTTGCTCGGGGACGGCATGGACCCCGTGAACGCAAGCCTGTGGCGCCGCACCCTCGTGCTCGGCCCCGCCCCCGAGTACTGCCTGCTCGCCCCCGAGACCCCCGCGGGGGTCTCCCCCACCCGCCTGCCGGACGGGTGGCGTGCGCAGACGATCGAGCGCCAGCTTCTGTGGACGGGCTCAGCCAGCTAGCAGCGGCAGCAGCGCGGCGAGCTTGACCTCGGTCTCGGCCAGCTCGGCGGCGGGATCGGAGTCGCGCACCACGCCGACGCCGGCGTAGCAACTGGCGACGCGACCGCGCAGCAAGGCGCAGCGCAGGGCGACGCAGAACTCGCCGTCGCCGGTGGCGTCGGCCCAGCCGACCGGGCCGGCGTACCAGCCGCGGTCGAGGCCCTCCAGGGCGGGGATCAGCGGGCGCGCGCGGGCGAGCGGCTCGCCCCCCACCGCGGGGGTGGGGTGCATCAGCTCCAGCAGCTCGATCACGTCGAGCGGCTGCGCCAGCTGGGCGCGGATCGGGGTGCCGAGGTGCTGGATGTTGGCGACCTTGACGAGCGTCGGCTCGGGGGGCGCCGCGACCCACAGCGCGCGGGGCCGCAGGGTGCGCTCGATGCGGCGGATCACGATCGCGTGCTCCTCGCGGTCCTTCTCGGAGTGCATCAGCTGTTCGCCGAGGTGGTCGTCGACGGCGGGGTCGGCGCTGCGGCGCATCGATCCCGCCAGCGCGAGCGCGCTCACGCGGTGGCCCTCGCGGCGCAGCAGCAGCTCGGGGCTGGCGGCGACGAACGCGGCGTCGCCACGGCCGACGCAGAACACGAAGCACGAGGGGAAGCCCTCGCGCAGCACCCCGAACAGTGCCGCGGGGTCGTAGTCGCACGGCGCGTGGACCTGCACCTCGCGGGCGAGCACGACCTTCTCGAGCGCCCCCCCGCGGATCAGCTCGACGGCACGGGCGACCGCGGCCTCGTAGTGCTCCGGGGGCATCGCGCTGGCGATCCGGTAGCGCCCCGCCGGCGCGGGGTCGAGCAGCGCGAGCGCCCGCTGACGCAGCTCCCCCAGGCGGCCCTCCAGGCGAGCGAGCAGCTCCTCGGGCGTGTCGTCCGGAGCGGCCAGCGCGCAGAGCGTGAGACGTACATCGGCCCCACCTCCATCAAGCTCGGCAGGCCGGGGCTCGCGCGTGAGGGCAACCTCGGGCACAACCAGGGAGGCCGGATCGAAGCCGGCCCAGGCGGGGTCTGCGCCACCCTCGGGGGCGAAGGCGAAGCCGCCGAGTACGAGCGGCCCACCGCGGCCGGGGTCCTCCGGGGGATCGCTGACGGCGGCAGCGGCCAGCGTGCGCCAGCTATCGGCCACCGTGGCAAAGCGCTCGGGGCCAGTGGCGGTGAACGCGGCAACCTCGCCGAGCGCGGCGAGCGCGCGCCCCCCGCGCTCGGGCTGCTCGAACAGGAACCATGGCTCCCCAGGGCGGCGCGAGGCGCAGGCGATAGCGCTCGGGTCAACGTCAGCGGGCAGTGGGAGGGTCAGCGCGGCGAGCGTCGGGTGACCGCTGCGGCGGGCGCGCTTGACGGCAAGTTGCAGACGCGCGCGCAGGCGCTCCCGGTCGCCCTCGCCCAGCGCGAAGGGCGAGCGCTCAAACGTACTGAGGTATGGCTGCAAAACCGCCTCCTGAGGGTCGGGGAGCAAGCAGGTCAAGGACGCAGTGAGCGAAGTGAGCTTGGCACACGAGCGATCGAGGACGCAGACCGATCGGAGATCGTCCAGCGCCGCTCACCGGCCCTCAGGTCTCGCCGCGCCCCCGGGAGATAGCTATCTCGCCGGTGCGCATCATCTCGATCAGCCCGAACGGCCGGACCATGCCCTCGAAGGCCTCGATCTTCTCGGTGGTCCCCGTGATCTCGACGATGATCGAGCGCTTGGTGACGTCCACGACCTTGCCGCGGAAGATCTCGGTGATCTGCATCAGCTCCCCGCGCTGGGCCCCGTCGGCGGCGACCTTGAACATGGCGAGCTCGCGGGAAACCGTATCGTCGGGGTCGAGGTCGCGGATCTTGAGCACGTTGATCAGCTTGTGCAGCTGCTTGGTGACCTGGTCGATCGGGTGCAGGGCGCCGTCCACGGTGAGCGTGACGCGTGAGATCCGCTCGTCGTCAGTGGGCCCGACGGTGAGCGTGTCGATGTTGAAGCCGCGGCGCGCGAACAGGCCGGCGATGCGGGTGAGCACCCCGGACTTGTTTTCCACGAGGATCGAGAGGACGTGCTTGCGCCCGGTGCGCAGGTTGCCCGAGGCTTCCAGCTCGGCGAGGCTGAGGGGATCCTTGGTGGCGGGCTCGCCCATTATTCGATGCTCGCGGTCATCCGACCATCTCCCGCGCGGCCTGGCCAGCGGGAATCATGGGATACGTGTTCTCCTCGCGGGTGACCCGCACGTCGACGACGACGGGGCCCTCGGTGGCGATGGCTCGCTTCATGTCCTCCACGAGGGTGCGCTTGTCCTCGAAGCGCATCCCCGTGGCGCCGTAGGCCTCGGCGAGCTTGACGAAGTCGGGGTAGGAGCCCATGTCGACGTGGCTGTAGCGGCCATCCCAGAAGAGCTCCTGCCACTGGCGGACCATGCCGAGATAGCCGTTGTTCATGATGAACACCTTGATCGGGATCTGCTCCTGCGCGCAGGTGGCTAGCTCCTGGGCGTTCATCTGCACCGAGCCGTCGCCGGCGATGCAGCACACGAGGCGCTCGGGGCAGCCGACGGCGGCGCCCATCGCGGCGGGCAGCCCGAAGCCCATCGTCCCCAGGCCGCCGGAGTTGATCCAGCGCCTGGGAGCGGGGAAGTCGTAGTACTGGGCGGTCCACATCTGATGCTGCCCCACGTCGCTCGAGACGATCGCCTCGCCGCCGGTGGCCTCGTGCAGCGCCTGGATCATGTACTGGGGCTTGATCTCCGCGTCGGCGCTGTCCTCGTATTTGAGCGGGTGCTGCTCGCGCCACCCTTCGATCCGCGCCCACCACTCCCCCAGGCGCGCGGGGTCGGCCCCCAGCGCGCGGTACTCGACGGCGAGCTTGGCGAGCACGTTGCGGGCGTCGCCCACGATCGGGATGTGGGCGGGCACGTTCTTGGAGATCTCGGCGGGGTCGACGTCGATGTGGATGAACTTCGCGTGCGGGGCGAACTCGGAGAGCTTGCCGGTGATGCGGTCGTCGAAGCGCGCGCCCACCGCGCAGATCAGGTCGGCCTCGTCCATCGCGTAATTCGCGGCGCGGGTGCCGTGCATGCCGAGCATCCCCAGCCACTGGGGATGTTTTTCCTCCCCGCCCACCCGGGCGGGAAAGGCCCCGAGGCCCATCAGGGTGCAGGTGACGGGGAAGCGATCGCAACCGGCGAGCTCCACGAGCTCCTCGGAGGCGTTGGCGTTGACAACACCGCCGCCGGCATAGATCACGGGGCGCTGGGAGGCCACGAGCGCCTTGGCGGCCTGGCGGATCTGCTTCTGGTTGCCCTCCAGGGTGGGTTGGTAACCGGGCAGGCGCACGTCGGTGACGGGCTCGTAGGCGATCTCCGCGCGGGAGAGGTCCTGGGGGATGTCCACCAGCACCGGGCCGGGGCGCCCGGTGGAAGCGATGTGAAAGGCCTCGTGGATCGCGCGGGGGATCTCCAGGGGGTGCTGGATCATGAAGGAGTGCTTGACCACGGGCATCGTGATCCCGATCGTGTCGGCCTCCTGGAAGCCGTCGGTGCCGAGCAGCTCAGTGCGGACCTGGCCGGTGATGAACACCACCGGCACGGAATCCATCATCGCGTCGCAGATCGGGGTGATCAGGTTGGTGGCCCCGGGGCCGCTGGTGGCGAAGGCGACACCCACTTTGCCGGTCGCCTTGGCGTAGCCCTCGGCGGCGTGGCCCCCGCCGGCCTCGTGGCGCACCAGGATGTGGCGGATACCAGCATCCACGAAGGCGTCGTAGGTGGGGAGGTTGGCGCCGCCGGGCAGACCGAAGACGACCTCAACGCCCTCCGCCTTGAGACATTCCATCAGGGCATCCACCGCGCGCATGGAGCCGACCACCTTTCTGCATTGTTCGCCGAAACCAGGGAGAAGGGCAGTTTACCAGCGGGTTTTGAGGCGCCTGGGAGAAGCCTGTCTTCAGGAGGAGCCGATGGCGATTCCGATCGCCAGCACGATCGCGCCGCCGACGGTGACCACCAACAGCGAGGAGCGCAGCGAGACCTCCAGGAAGCGCTTGCGCACCCAGGCGATCACGAACAGCTCGACGGCCACGACGATGCCGGCGACCACGAGCGCGGTGTGCACGTTGGCGATCAGGAACGGCAGCGTGTGGAAGAGGCCGCCCAGCGCGGTCATCCCCCCGGTGATCCCGCCGCGCACCACGGGCGAGCCGCGGCCGGTGCTTTCGCCGGTGTCCGACAGCGCCTCCGACCAGCCCATGCTCACCCCCGCCCCGAGGGCGGTGGCTAGGCCGACGACGAACGCGGTGTGCGAGCTCGAGGAGACCGCGGCGGCGAAGATCGGGGCGATCGAGGAGATGGTGCCGTCGATCAGCCCCACGAGCCCGGGCTGCACCACGCGCAACAGGAAGTCCCGCTCGTCGGCGAAGCCCGCCCGGTGGACGAAGCGGGCGATGAGGCTGGAGTCCATGGTCGTGGAGGTCGCGTCGGAGTCCATCCACCGTTTATAGAGCCCGCGCCGGTTCGGGCTCCCTAATGGGTGGCCCTAACTCCGTGCGACCCGCGAAGGCTGCAACGATTCGGGGGCGATCGTGACCTCCGGGAAGTCGAGCTCGGTGCCGCAGCGCATGCAGAGGGCGTCGTGGAGCTTGGTCACGCGCCCGCAGCCGGGGCACCGCCGGCGCAACTCGTTGCTTTCGAAGCGGTAGGCGATGGCGGCGAGCAGGCCGACGATGGGAACGAGCGCGGAGATCAGGAACCACAGCAGAAACGAGCTGCCCTTGATCCGGCCGACGATCCCGCCGGCGAGCCCGAAGCCGACGCAGATCGTCACGTAGGCCATGGGCGCCGACCTACAGAATCACGCGCACAGCCCAGATGACGGCTGCGACGGCGACCACCACGACGATGATGCCGGCGAGGAAGGTGACAATGCCGACCACGACGTGCAGCAGCAACCACGCTGCCACTGCGAGGATCAGCACGGCGACGACCGTCCGGCCCAGCGAGCGCGAGGAGGATGAAGATGAGGGAAGCTCGTTCATGTGATCAGCGTAGCTCAGATTGCGGCCTCACAGCCCCAGCTGCGCGTGCACAGTGACCTCGCCGGGCGATCTACAGCCCCAGCTGCTCGTGCACGAGTCGGGTGACCTCGCCGCCGTCGGCGCGGCCCTTGGTCTCGCGCATCACGTAGCCGACGATCGGGCCGATCGCCTTGGCGTTGCCGGCGCGCACGTTCTCGGCGGCCTCGGCGTTGGCGGCCAGGGCAGCGGCGACGATCGCGGCGAGCTCCCCGTCCGCGCCGTCGAGTGCGGCGAGCCCCTCCTCCTGCACGATCCTCAGCGGGTCCCCGCCCTCGGCGAGGAGGCGATCGAGCACCTGGCGGGCGGCCCCGGCGCTGATCCGCCTGGCGGCGAGCAATCCGACGAGGGCGGCGAGGGCGGTGGGTGTGACCCTGGAGGCTCCCGGGTCCTGGCCGTCGGGCAGCCGCCGCAGGAGCTCTCCGGAGATCCAGTTGGCGAGCGTCTGTGCGGGGGGCGCGGGATCGACGCCGGCGGCAAGGCCAGCCTCCAGGTAGTCGCCGAGCTCGGCGCGGAAGGCGAACAGGCGGGCGCCGTCGGCGCTCAGGCCGACCTCCTGCTCCAGGCG
>DATMPY010000209.1:0-4617 GCA_035566955.1 Solirubrobacteraceae bacterium
CGCGAGACGAGCTTGGCGGCGATCGGGCGGATCGGGTTGAAGAGGGCTGACCCGGTGGCGTCCCCTCGCGTGGTGCGAGATCCCGACGATGACTACCTCGTTGCGCTCGCAAAGGCGTCAAGGGCAACCGCGATCGTCACGGGAGACCGGGACCTGCTCGACCACGAGGGTCTTGAGCCGCCGGCGATCACTGCCCGGGCGGCGTGCGTACGCTTTGGCCTCGGGATCGCGTCGTAATTGGTGCCGCATACCCCGCTCCCAAGAATGAGAAGGTTCGCTTTCCTGACCGCAAAACCCCTGCAAAACAGCGCCTCACATCATCCAAATGAAGGCGTTGTGTCCCGGCGTCCGTGTCCCGAAACGTGTCCCGAACTCCGCAACTCTGAGGTCATCTGGGGACACTTTAAGGCCCCAGATATGGCTCAACGAAGCCAAAACTATGGGCAAGTGGGCGACTCGTAATGAAGGGGTCCGGGGTTTCGAGTCCCCGCGTCGGCTTACGGTGCGCGTTTGCGACACGTGGGGGGCTCATGGGGGGAGCCTGCTCCCCCCATGCCCAATGTTGGGGTCCGGGGTTCGAGTCCCCGCGTTGGCTTCGGCAGGTCACGTCAATCGGGGCTTTCCCTATGGACCCGATCGCGCCAGGTTCAAAGCGTGTCCCGAATATGTTCCAAGCTCGGTGGTTGATGCGTACCAGGCGGACCTCGTCGCAGCTGGTTGGCCAGCCCCCACGACGGCCAAGAGTCGCCTGGCGTGTATCCATTCCGCGTCCCTGACGCAGCTCAAAGCGCGGGCACACACCAGCTGGATGCCGCCCACGTGCCCCAGGTTGTGTAGACTAAGCGCTACAAATTTTGGGGAGGATCCGCTGGCGCCAGCTCAGCCTCGCTGATAGAGTGCATTCACTCAGTCAGGAGCTTTCCAGGAGATGTGGTTTACAGGACGAGGGATCACCAGCCACTCGTGGCGGGTATTTGGAATGCGAAGCAATTCACATACATGGCGAACCATCGAGACCGCCACGCCCGGGCGGCGTCCCCATACCGCCGGCGACCGCGGTCCGCTGGCCCTTGTCGCCCGAGCGCGAGCCCCTCGAGCACTCCTCCAGCGGACGCTCGCGTTCCGTGGGCTCAGCCATCTGAGCCCCGCCCGCCTGAAGCTCGCCGCAGCGCTGCCCGCGGCGGTGGCGGGCGTGGGCCTCGTCGCGCTCGGCACCTCGCACCCGGCGGGCGCCTCCGCGGGGGGACGCCCGGCGTCGAGCGGGCTCGCGGGGATGGCCGCGAGCGGCAGGGCGGCGCGCGTGGTGAGCGTCAAAGACGAAGGGCACCTGCACAGCGTCAAGCGCGAAACCTCAGGCTCCATGCTTGTCGAGGAAGGGCCCGTCACCGGGACGATCCCGGGCACCGTGAAGGTGCGCTTCAACATCGGCCCCACCGTGACCGCCTCCTTCACGATCTACGCCACCAGAGGCGGCTCGATCAACGGCCACGGCAGCGGCACCCTGCACTCGACCAGCAAGTTCGCCACCTTCGGTGGCTCCCTCAAGGTCACCAGTGGCACCGGCCGCTACGCCCACGCCCACGGCAGCGGCGGTCTGTACGGGTCGATCAACCGGAACACCTACGCCCTCACCGTGCAGACCCTCGGCACGCTCTACTACTAGGCTAGGTCCCCCTCGGTCGCCTCGCCTGCCCGCGCACAACCCCGCCACCCCACCGGCTAGCCTTCGCCCGTGCGGGAACGCCAGCCGGAGGTCTTCAAACCCGCCCTCCCCCCAGGCGAGCCCCGGGGGGTGCGTCCATCACTTCGGGTGGTGCTGCGGCAGTGGGGCCGCCTTGGGTGCATCGGCTTCGGGGGACCCCCCACCCACATGGCCCTGCTGCGCGATCTGTGCGTGCAGCGGCGGGGGTGGCTCACCCCCGAGGAGTTCGAGGACGCGATCGCCGCGTGCAACCTCCTCCCCGGCCCCTCCTCCACCCAGCTTGCGATCTTCTGCGCCTGGCGGGTGCGCGGCCCCGCGGGGCCCCTGGTGGGGGGGTTCGCGTTCATCGTGCCCGGACTCGCCGCGATCCTCGGCCTGGCGGCCCTGTTCCTCGCAGGCTCCCCCCCAACGTGGGTGCGCGGCGCAGCCGCCGGTGCCGGCGCCGCGGTGGCGGCCGTGGCGGTGCGCACCGGGTGGGCGCTGCTCGGCGCAAGCCGCGCCCGCAGCCGTCGTGACGGGAGCGGGAGACGCCTCTGGGCGTACCTGCTCGCCGGTGGCGTGGCCGCCGCCACGGTCGGCCCGTGGCTGGTGGTGATCCTGATCGCGTGCGGTGGGACGGAGATAACTCGCAGGGGGGTCCCCGGGCGACGGGTCAACGCGCTGGTGGCCCCGTCCCTGCCCGTGGCCGCCCTGCCCGCGATGGGGGGACTGGCAGCGCTGGGGTGGGTGGCGCTGAAGGTCGGGGCGCTGTCGTTCGGAGGGGGGTTCGTGATCGTCCCCTTGATGCAGCACAACGCCGTGAGCACCTACCACTGGATGACCGCCAGCCAGTTCGTGGGGGCCGTCGCTCTGGGGCAGGTCACCCCGGGCCCGCTGGTGCAAACGGTGGCCGTAGTGGGCTATGCCGCCGCCGGCCTGGGCGGAGGCCTGCTGGCGGCAGCGATCGCGTTCGCCCCCTCGTTCCTGTTCGTACTGGGGGGCGCCCACCACTTCGATCGGCTGCGCTCAAGCGCGTATGCCAAGGGCTTCCTGGGCGGCGCGGGACCAGCGGCGATCGGGGCGATCCTCGGCTCCGCCGTGCCCCTCGGCCTGGCGCTCTCGGAGCCATGGCAGACGGGAGTGCTGGCGGGAGCCGCGATCGCCCTGCTGGTCGCCCGCCGAGGCGTGGTTGGAACGCTGCTCGCCGCCGGCGCCGTCGGGGCCGCTCTCGGCCTGGCTGGGGCGCCGCTTCCACGTTAGGGCCGTAGGACCCCCTCCGTCTCTCTCTCAGGGCAGACCCGCGATCCTCTCCACGACCAACTCGAGGAGGCGCTCGGAGTCGATCTCCACGGCGACGTGGCAGTTCGGCTCCCAGCCCATCGCGCCCCGCAGGTCGACGTAGGTGCGTCCGCGGGATAGCTCGGGGCCGGTGTCCACTACCACCCCGCATCTCCTGCTGGCGAGCAGGGTCCCGTCGAGCACATGGGCAAGCGCAACGGCATCGTGCACAGGAGCCCCCGCCCACCCATATTGAGCGATGTGGAAGCGGGAGTAGAAGCCGTGGAGATCAGCCACCAGCCCTCCCGCCGCGCCCGCCCCTGCCAGGCACTGAGCGTGAGCGGGGGTCATGAGCGCGCGATGGGTGACATCGAGGCCCACCATCGTCACGTCGAGACCGCTCGAGAGGACCCGCTGGGCGGCCTCGGGGTCGGCCCACATGTTGAACTCGGCGGCCGGGGTGACGTTGCCGAGGCCGATCGCCCCACCCATCAGAACCACCCGCTCGATCCGGGGGGTGAGCTCGGGGTGGCGGGCGAGCAGCAGGGCGATGTTGGTCAACGGGCCCGTGGGAACGAGCGTGACCGGCTCGGGCTCCTCGCGCAGGATGCGGGCGATCCAGTCGATCGCGTGCTCAGCCAGCGGCTCCCGGGAGGCCGGCGGCAGCTCGGGGCCGTCGAGGCCGCTCTCGCCGTGAACCTCGGCGGCGGCACGGGCGGGGCGCACCAGCGGGCGATCCGCGCCCGCGGCCACCGGCACGTCCACGCGGCCAACGTGGTCGAGCACCCGGATCGCGTTGGCCGTGGTCTTGGCGAGTGTCTGGTTGCCCGCCACCGTGGTGACCCCCAGCAATCGCACCTCTGGGCTCGCCAGCGCCAGCAGCAGCGCGATCGCATCGTCGTGCCCGGGGTCGCAGTCGAGAACGATGGGGATCATCGGTGGGGATGATGACGTCTCGGGGCCCGAGCCTCTACCGGGCGAGCACCTCCTCGATCTCGCCAGCGGTCGGCAGCGAGGGCTGGGCGCCCATCCTGGAGGCGGCCAGCGCCCCAGCAGCGCAGGCCCGGCGCAGCGCCTCCCCATGCTCGCGTCCCTCCAGCAGGGAGACCACGAGAGCTGCGCAGAAGGCATCCCCCGCGGCGGTGCCATCCACCGCACGCACGGGAGGCGGAGTCGCGCGGGCGAGCTCGCGCCCGTCCTCGAGCAGCACCGCCCCCTCCGCCCCGAGGGTGAGCGCCACCAGCCCCCCGCGGGGCCCCACGAGCTCGTACTCGTAGCGGTTGACCACCAGCAGATCCGCCTCCAGCTCCAGGGGCCCCCGGGCGGGGGCGGCGTTGAGGCAGAAGAACGGCGCCTGCGCCCCCGCCGCGGCGACCGCTGGGAGGGGGATCTCCAGCTGGCAGATGACGGCGTCGGCCTCCCCCACCACCACCTCCTCCGGCCGCAGGCGCCGGTTGGCCCCGGGGGCGACCACGATCGCGTTCTCGCCCCCCCGCTCGACGAGGACCAGCGCGACCCCGCCCTCCCCGTCGTCCCGAATCACCCCCGAGGTGTCGACCCCCTCGTGCCGCAGGGAGCGCAGCACGAGCTCATCACGCCCGATCCGACCCACGAAGCGGGTGCGCGCGCCGAGCCGGGCGGCTGCAACCGCCTGGTTG
>DATMPY010000210.1:0-7380 GCA_035566955.1 Solirubrobacteraceae bacterium
GGCAACGCCTCATCGAACAACGACTCGACCTGCTCACCAGCAAGCACCAGCACCGCAACACCTCCAGAATCGACCAACTCGCAAACACGATTCTGGCCACCACCCCGGACAGACACCCCCGACTATTTCCGGGGCAAATAGCTAGGCGGACTGATTGGCAGTTCGTTCGGTGGGATCGGGGTAGCTGGCGTTGTACCCATGGCCGCCACCCTTGGCAGTTGCAGACAAAGCCCTACATGCGATCCAAAGGCTTGGAGGCCTTGTGGGGTTGCGCTGGGGAGCCGGGTCGGCTAAGATGCGAACGTATGTTCGCTTATAGGTTGGCAAAGTAGCTTCGGTTACTCGGAATTCTCAGTGTGGTTGGGAGTCTACCCTTGACAAAGGGCCAAAAATCAGCTTGGATACCGAGTCGGAAACACGCCGAGCGGCCACAGGCGGACGGCTGTATAGGGCCCGGCAAGCAACCGGTGGAGGGGTAGGGATGGGGCAGCAACTTGGGGTCCAACGGGACAGCGCGTTTGCTCGGAGAGTGCGAAGGTGGCGGGCCTGGGGCCATGTCAAGGATGGCCTCAAGCAGGGGCTCGACGAGCTGGACCCCGACGACGCGGATTTTGAGCGTTTGGAGCGCTGTCTGGGGTTTGCTGCTCGTGCTCAAGGGCAGCCTCCTCTAGCTCCCGCTCCAGATCAGCCCCCGGATCGGCCTCCGGAAGGCGACTGAGGATATCGTCGAGCTTCTCCTCGATGCGATCCAGCTGCGTCTCCGCCCCGCGCGGTTCCTCCGACCCGTACAGCAGGTAGTTCTCGCTGACGCCGAAGACCGCGGCGAGCTTCTGGAGGTTGCGCCAGGCTATGCCGCTTTCGCCCGCCTCCCAGGCGTGGTAGGCACGTAGCGTCACACCAACCTTGTCGGCCACGACTGGCTGCGGTCGTGGGCCTCGCAGCTGCTTGATTCGTGCGCCCACTTCTCGCTGTCGTTCGAGCTCCATCGCCATTGCAGCGCGAGCGTACGGGCACTTCGCGGTCCGCGCGACGTAGCAACTCGGAAGTTTTTTTGCTCGACTCACAACTTCTATATAACTACATGTTATACTACGCGAAGTTATGCAGAAGTTGGACGACAAGGTCGCACCAGGGGCACCCGTTACTTCGATCCGCCTCAGTCGTCCTCACCGCGATGTGCCGAAGCGTCCTACCGAGCCCGAGAACCGCGGCATCCGTGGGCTTCGTGATGCTGACAAGCCGCGGCATACCGCTGGAGGTCCCGCCGGGCGAGAGAACCGCAGCATCCCTGGGCAGCTCCGGTATGTCATCGAGCAGATGGCTCCGGATCGCTCGGCGGCGGTTGCGTGATGGGCGCGCGTGAGCTGTTGGTCGCGGTGCGTGTGCTGATGGAGCTTTCGCCGCGGTGGTATGGGGAGGAATCCGGGGTGCTGGTGCTATTCGATGTGGCAATCGCGGGCTGGGTGGGGTGAGCGCAGGGCAGGCCGATTAGTATCTCTAGCCGTGGAGATCGGGCGTTATGACACCGCCAACGCGGACCCCAGACTTGCCGGTTCGGGCCGGCGACCAGAATCCAGCTCTTTCGGTTTGGGCACGCGACCAGAACACGGTTTGGCGCCAGCATGATGTACATGGACGCCGCCCCCTCCCCGGCCGGTCCGGCGGAGGCGCGGGACGCGCTTCGCTACCCACCCGCCATCCGGCTCCCGCGGGGGCTGCAGATCCTGCGCTTCAACCAGCGCCAGATCCAGTTCGTGTTCCGCGCCCGGCGCGAGCTCGGCGAGGTCTTCCTCATGTATGCCGGGATTCCCGGGGGGTCGGTGGTGAGCGGTCACCCCGACCATGTTCGCTCGCTGCTCGCCGCCAAGCCCGAGCATGTGCCGTCGTTGACCGCCGAGTCCCCCCTGCGCCCGATCGTGGGGCCGGCCTCGGTGCTGACCGCCAACGGCCCCCGGCACATGCGCCAGCGCAAGCTGTTGCTCCCCCCGTTTCACGGTGAGGCGATCGACCGCTACCGGCAGATGATCGCCCTGGCTACCGAGCGTGAGCTCGACCGCTGGCCCGTTGGGCGCCCGTTCGCGCTCGCCCCGCGGATGCAGGCGATCACTCTCGATGTGATCATGTCCGGCATCTTCGGCATCGAGAGCCGGCCCGTCCGGGGGAGCGCCGAGCACCGCCTGCGGTCCACGATCAAGTACCTCACCGCCCTCTCCACATCGCCAACCGCCAAGCTCGGCGAACTCGCCAACATGGGCCGCGAGGAGCCCGTCGGCCTCATGCGCACCGCGGTGTCGCTGCTCGACCGCGCCACCTACGCCGTGATCGCCGCCCGCCGCCGTGCCGAGGACCTGGCCGAGCGCTCGGACATCCTTTCGCTGCTGCTCGGAGCCACCACCGAGGATGGCGAGTCGCTCAGCGATAGGGAGCTACGCGACGAGCTACTCACGCTCGTGCTGGCCGGTTTCGAGACCACCGCCAACTCGTTGGCCTGGACCTGGGAGCGGCTGCTGCGCACCCCACCAGCGTATGAGCGCCTGCGCGAGGCGGTACGCTCCGATGTCCAGGCCGCCGAGCACGTGGAGGCGGCGATCGTCGAGGGCATGCGCACGCGCCCCGTCATTCCGATCATCGGCCGTCGCGTCGCCGTGCCATGGCGACTGGGGGAGTACGTCCTGCCCGCGGGTACCGCGATCAGCGTCAGCATCCTGCTGGTCCACCACCGCGAGGACCTCTACCCCGAGCCCTTCGCCTTCCGTCCCGAGCGCTGGCTGGAGCGCAAACCCGGAACCTACGAGTGGCTCCCCTTCGGCGGGGGCACCCGCCGCTGTCTCGGGGCCGCCCTGGCGATGGCCGAGCAGCGGGTAGTGCTGGAGGCCATGGCCCGGCACCTCGACCTCGAAGCCGATCGCCCCGAGCCCGAGCACGCCCAGCACCGCAACGTCACCATGATCCCCGCCCGCGGCGCCCGTGCGCTGGTGCGCGCCCGTCGGTAGATTGCCGCGGCGGCGGGCTGTGCCGCTGGGCTCTCGCAGCCGAGCTCTCGCGACGGCGGTCTCGGAGAGCTACTCCGCGAAGCTCAACAAGATGATCCCGGTCTCGCCCACCCTCTGTGAAGAAAAGGACGCACGCTCCGGCGCGTCTCGTACGCCGTCAGGACGTCCTCGGCGTTGCGGATGGGCGCAAGCGACGAGGGAAGCCCCGACCGCCACTCACCCCGCGGAGCCCTCCGCGTAGGCGCGCATCGCCTCCACGATCGGCGCCAGCCGCTTGCCCCGGGTCGTGAGGCGGTATTCCACCGTGGGTGGGCTCGAGGGGATCACCGTGCGCTCGATCAGGCCCGCCGCCTCCAGGTCGCGCAGCCGCTCGGAGAGCATCCGTGGGGAGATCCCGCTGACCGCGTCCGCGAACTCGCTGAAGCGCAGCGCACCCGTGAGGGCCGCATAGATAATCGACAGCTGCCACCGCCGCTCCAGGAGGTCCGCCGTGCGGCGGACCTCCACGGGAACGGGGTTGCACCTACGAGAGCTGCTTGGTGACATCGCGCGTCGGCTCCAGCGCCCGGTCGAGCACCTCCTGGACCGTCATCACCGGGTGGAAGGTCATCTGCTCGCGGACCTCCTCCGGGATGTCGTCCAGGTCGCCCCGGTTGCGCTCCGGCAGGATCACGTCCGTGAGGCCCGCCGCGTGGGCCGCCAGCACCTTCTGCTTGAGGCCCCCAATCGGGAGCACCCTGCCCTGCAACGTGACCTCCCCGGTCATGCCCACCGTGTGCTTCACCGGCCGGCCCCCGAGCAGCGAGGCCAGCGCCGTGACCATCGTGACCCCCGCGCTCGGGCCGTCCTTGGGGATCGCCCCCGCGGGGACGTGCACGTGGAACTCCTGTCCCTCGAACGCGTGCTCGTCGATCCCGATCTCCTCCGCGTGGCCACGCACGTAGGAGAGCGCGATCCGCGCCGACTCCTTCATCACGTCACCCAGCTGGCCCGTCAGCACGAGTCCGCCGCCGCCGCCCGAGCCGGAGCTCTTCATCGCGGTGGCCTCCACGAACAGGACGTCCCCGCCCGTGCCCGTCACCGCCAGGCCCGTGGCGACCCCCGGGGTGGCTGTGCGCGACGCCGACTCCTGGAAGAACTTCTGGCGGCCCAGCGCCTCGCGCACCGTCTCCAGGTCGATCTTCACCGGGGTCTCGAGCGCCGGCGCCGTCTTAGCCGGCTCGGCCGCCGTGGGCTCCTCCGCCGGCTTGGCCGCATCCGGCCCCGCCTTGGTCGTGGGGGGGACCCCCGCGGACTCCGCGGTGGACTCGGTCTTGGCGCCCTCCGCCTGGGGGGCCGACTCGGCAGCGGGGGTCGCTCCCCCGAGCCTGGTCGCCTCGGACTCAGCGTTGTTCGCCTCGGAGGTGGACTCGGCAGCGGGGGTCGACTCGGCAGCGGGGGTCGCTCCCTCCGGCTCGGCCCCCGCGGGCTCCGCCTCCGGCAGGCTGGAGGCGATCTTCGTGGCGGTCTTGCGCAGCAGCGTTCCGAGCTCCCGCTCCAGGCTACGCACGCCCGCCTCGCGGGTGTACTCCGCGATGATCGTCCTCAGCACGTCGTCCGAGATCTCGACCTCGCCCTCCAGCAGGCCGTTGCGGTCCCGCTGGCGCGGCCACAGGTAGCCCTTGGCGATCGCCAGCTTCTCCTCGCTGGTGTACCCGTCGAAGCGGATCACCTCCATCCGATCCAGCAGCGGTCCCGGGATCGTGTCCGCCACGTTCGCCGTGGCGATGAACATCACCTGGCTCAGGTCCAGCTCCACGTCCAGGTAGTGGTCGCGGAAGGAGTGGTTCTGCGCCGGGTCGAGCACCTCTAGCAGAGCCGCCGAGGGGTCCCCGCGCCAGTCCGCGCCGACCTTGTCGACCTCGTCCAGCAGGATCACCGGGTTCATCGTGCCCGCGTCCCGCAGCGCCCGCACCAGGCGGCCCGGCAGGGCGCCGATATACGTGCGCCGGTGGCCCCGGATCTCCGCCTCGTCGCGCACCCCGCCCAGCGACATGCGCACGAACTCCCGGCCCAGCGCGCGGGCGATCGACTCCCCGATCGACGTCTTGCCCGTCCCGGGGGGCCCGATCAGGGTGAGGATCGCGCCCGACTTCGGGTCCGCCTCGATGCCCCTGTCCTGGCGCAGCTTGCGCACCGCCAGGTACTCCGTGATGCGGTCCTTCACGTCCTCCAGGCCCGCGTGGTCGGCGTCCAGCACCGCCCGCGCCCCCAATGGATCCAGGTGCTCATCCGAGCGCTTGCTCCACGGTAGCGCGATCAGCCAATCCAGGTACGTACGGATCATGCTCGACTCGCCCGTCTGCTCGCCCATCCGCTCCAGGCGCCCCAGCTCCTTCAGTGCCTGCTTCTCCACTTCGTCGGGCATCTGGGCCGCCTCGATCTTCGCGCGGTACTCCTCCACGATCGAGCCCTCGTCCTCGCCCAGCTCCTTGCGGATCGACTCCATCTGCTTGCGCAGGAAATAGTCCCGCTGCTGCTTCTCCGCTCCATCCTGCACGTCCTCGCGGATGCGCTTGCGCACCTGCAGCTCCGCTAGGCTCTCGCGCTGCAGCTTGACGGCCAGATCGAGACGGTCGCTCACATCCAGCGTGCGCAACAGCTCGACCTTCTGGGCGTACGAGAGGTTGGGGGAGTAGCCCGCCGAGTCCGCCAGCGGGCCTGGCTCCACGATCGCGCGCAGGAACGCCGCGATCCGTCCGTCGTCCCCACGCAGCTCGAGGATCTCCTCCACGATCGCCCGGTACTCCCGCTCCAAGTTGCGCGTGCGCCCATCCGCCGGCACCTCGTCCGGGCGCTCCCGTACCGCCACCCGCAGCTCTCCACCCGGGCCCGTCTGCGCCGCGCCGATCAGCCCTCGGTGCTGGCCCGAGAGCGCCACCGCCCGCCCGCCGCCCGGCAGGCGCAGGTGGTCCTCCACCTCCGCGATCGTGCCCACCTCGAGGAACTCGTCCTCGTGGCGGGGCACCAGCACCACCCGCTCGTCGTCCCCCACGTCCACCGTCAACGTGATCCCCATGTTCGGGAACACCACCGTGTCGTCCAGCGGGATCAGCCGCAGGACCGTCCCGTCACCAGGCCCCGGCGCGCCCTCCGCCGGGGGGCCCGGCTGAGAGGGATCTGGCTGGCCGGGCTTGAAGTTTCCGTTGTTATCTGAGCTTGTAGGCATAGGTATACGCTCCAATAGATGCTTACGAATCGGAAGTAAGTATAACAAGGGACCCGCCGAATTCAAGGGCCTCAGGGGGAGGGCGATGCGGGCCTCGGGGGGAGGGTGATGCGGGCCTTGGGGGGAAGGCGACACGGACCGCTGTTGGAGGACGTCGAAGAGCTCTGCGTCGAGCATCGAGATACGTCCCGGGACGCCGAACGAGAAGCGCCATCACGCGCACGCCACCAGCGTGGGGTCCAGCTGCGAACGCAATGCCGGCGGTAGCCGGCCATCCAAAAAAAGAGACCTCTCGGGCCTCAGAAGAGATTTCGTGGCCACAGCCGCCGGGCTCGCACCACGTTCACCTCCGCCGCCAGCACCGTCACCTGGCCCCCCAGATACAGCCACGTCAAGAGGCCCAGCACGAACGCGAACAGGCCCGAGGTCTCGCGCGCGTGGCGCACCACGTGGTCCACGTAAAAGCCCCCCGCGTGCTCCAGGATCTGCCATAGCACCGCCGCCACGATCACCCCCGGGATCAGCTCCCCCGTCTCGATCTCCCCCACCGTCAGCAGGCGGAACGCCGTGAAGAACAGCAGCAGGTTCGCCGCCAGCGCCACCACCACCCCCGCCAGCGTTTCCAATACGCCCGTCGTCTGCGCCGTCACCAGGCCCGCCGCCCCCGTCGAGACGATCGCCAGCACCCCCAGCGCCGTCAGCAGCCCCAGGCCTCGTAGCCGCCACGCCAGGAAGCTCGGGCGCTCTCCCCGCGGGATCCCCCACACCACGTTGAACGCGTTCTGCGTTGCCCCCGTGATTCCCAGCCCCGCCAGCAGCGCCCCCACCAGGCCGATCGCCAGCGCCAGCCCGCTGCCTTTCAGCGAGTGCACATTGCTCTGCAGCTGCGTCCCGATGATCGGGAACTGGCTCAGCGTCGAGTGCAGCACGCTCTCCTGCGCCCCCGCGTCGCCCTGCAGTACGAAGCCCAGGATCGTCACGAACACCAGCAGCAGCGGGAACAGCGAGAAGAACCCGTAGTACGCGATCAGCGCCCCCAGCTGGCTGCCCTGGTCGTCGTCGAACTTCTTCAGCACCCCCACCACGAACGCCAGGCGTCGGCGTCGGCGCTGGAAGCCGTCCACCGCGGCGAGCCCCTCGCGCAGGCTCATCCTGCCACCAGCTTGTCCTGGCTCATCC
>DATMPY010000211.1:0-2078 GCA_035566955.1 Solirubrobacteraceae bacterium
AGTCGAGGTCATCGTCGCTCGCCGGTGGCGCAACGAAGAGCCTGCTCCAGACCCGCCACCTGGCGGGAGCGTGCATGCTCCCGAGCCGCTATACGACCCGTGCTGCCAAGCGCCTGCGCCCAATCCGGCTGGTCGCGCAGACGGCGTATGGCCCCCGCCAGCGCACTCCCGTCCTCGGGTGCAACCACCAGTCCGCATCCCGCCTCGCGCACAATGCTCGCCGCCTCGCCGCCAACGGCCGCGATCACCGGTCGCCCCGCCGCCATCGCGTCGTAGAGCTTGGACGGGACGAAGTCCTCCAGCAGCTTGTGGGCCCGCAACGGAACCAGCAGGACATGACATCCGTGCAGCACCTCGGCCACCTCGGCCACGGGCACCACGGGGCGCATCTCGATCGTGGACAGCTCGCGGCGCCCGACCTCAGAGCGCAGGGCGCCACCTACTGGGCCATCCCCCACCACCACAAAGCGGATGTCCTCGTCTCGCAGCTCGGCAGCGGCGTCGAGGATGATGCTCAGGCCCTGCGCGATGCCGAGGTTGCCGGCATAGCCGACGACGAAGGGCCCCACAGCCGGTGGTCGTGGCGGGGGCGTCTCGACCAGCTGGTCGAGCGCTCCGTTGGGGAGGTGCCTGGCTATCGGTCGCCCGGCGAGGCGGTCGATGTGGCGGCAAAAAGGACGCGTCGTGGCGGTCGCGACCGCCGCATGGCGATAGAGCCACCGCTCGAGGTGCTCCACCTGGCGGATCACGCGTGGGTTCGAAAGCTCGCCGAGCGCCGCGGCGGCGGCGGGCCACAGGTCGCGAACGTCCAGGACGTACGGCACGCCCCGAGCGACCAAGCCGGCGGCGGCTGCGGCGACCCCGGGCAATGGCGGGGAGGTCACGAACGCGACGTCATGACGCGGCAGGAGCTGCACGGCTCCCAGCGCACCCACCGCAAAGCTTCCGTAAAAGGCCAGCCGCCGCCTGGAAGTCTTGCGGGGCGACGTCATAACCCAGAGGCGGTGGACCGTCAGCGATCCATTGCGTTCGGATACGACCGGGCGGCGACCGTAGCCCTCGTGGAACACGCCGACCGGATGGTTGGGCTGTTGGCAGACGACCGTGACCCGGTGTCCGAGGCCGAGCAGGCCCTCGACAAACGCACCGATGCGGTTCTGGGCCGCTCCGGGCTCCGGCGGGTAGTACTGCGAGACGACAAGGACTCGCATCGCGCCCGTGGATCTGGCCTCAGATTTGCCTGGGCCAGCCTCTGAGACGGATTTCGCCTGCATTCCGGCGGAGCATCTCAGCAATCGGCCGGCAATGTTCTCGCCCCAATCTTTGGATCATGCGCGCTAAACTTTTGCGCAGGGGTGGTTTGCGCGCTCTGTGGGCAGGCGCGGTGTGGATCGGGGGTTTTCGTGGCCAGGAGGGCGGGGAATGACTGACAGGCTGGCGCCGCGGGGCAGCCCCCGGCGGGTCGTGAGCGCGGCTGTACGGACGTGCGCCGGCAGGCTGGGGCTGCGAGCAGCATCGTGTGTGTGCGGCGTGCTGCTCGGCATCCTGGTCGTGCTCACCACGGCCGCCGGGGCGCGCCTCACGTCTCTGCCCGTGCTCGTGCAGGCGAATTTCTCGGACCGGGGCGGCTCGCCCACCGTGAAGGTCGCGATACGTTCGGCCGCCGGCGCAAAGTGTCAAGTCGCGGTCGGTGTCGCCAAGCGCAGCCTTCCGCTCGCAGCTGTGACTACCGATACCCGTGGCCGTGTTGCGGTGGCCTGGCGGGTGCCGGCGGGCACTCCCAGAGGGCGCTGGGCCTTTGACGTCTCCTGCGCGAAGGGGCAGCGAACCGGGCGAGGGAGCGATCACGCCGTCTTGCCGCCACCCGCCGCGAGTGCCCCTGCCAAAGCCGACCTGGGCGCTCCACCCCCTTCGATTGCGAGTTTTCCACGCGGCCCGGGGTCGGACAGTCCTCCGCTAGTCTCAGGCGCTCCGGCGGAAGATCCACACATTCCCCTGGGAGATCCAGGCATTCCCCTGGGGGATCCAGACAACCCCTCGGAAGCCCCCCACATCCCCTCAGAAGATCCACCCACCCC
>DATMPY010000212.1:0-7609 GCA_035566955.1 Solirubrobacteraceae bacterium
CCCTGGACGCGCGCTTATAGGCATTCCAGACGAGCGCGTGCCAGCCACTGAGCTGGGCTTCGCGGCGCTGCTCGTCGAGGAACAGGCTGCGCGTCAAGCAACCCTTCAAGAGCGCCAGGTAGAGGTCTGTCGCAGTCGTACCGCGGGTGTTGGATGTGTTCATGGGCGCGGATGTTAGTCAAGTGACCCTCTGGCCCTACAGGATTGAGTTTGCGCGACTACCCCGGGGGCGCACCACCCGCAACTCCCCGCAGCACCTCCAGCACCCGCTCCGCGAAGCGCTCCCACGTGAACTCCTGCGCTCGCGCCTGCGCACGGCGGCCCAGCTCGGCGCGGCGGGGCTCGTCGCCCAGCATCCGCCCGAGCGCCGCCGCGATGCTCGCCACGTCGTGGGGGTCGGCGTATTCGACCGCCTCGCCTCCGACCTCGGGCAGCGAAGAGACGTTGGAGGTGAGCACCGCCGCGCCGACCGCCATCGCCTCCAGCACCGGCAGGCCGAAGCCCTCTCCGAGCGAGGGGAAGCAGAACACCGCGCAGCGGCGGTAGAGCTCCGCGAGCGCCGCGTCGGAGACGTAGCCCAGCATCGTGCACCGCTCCCCCAGCGAGCGTAGCGCGCTCAGCGTCTCGCCCGTCTCCCAGCCCAGCGCGCCCACCACCACCAGTTGGTGGCGCTCCTGCAGCGCCCTGTCCAGACGCCGGTAGGCCTCCACCAGGCGCGGTAGGTTCTTGCGTGGCTCCAGCGTGCCCACCGCCAGCACGAAGCCCGGGGGCGGGAGCGTGGCGGCCTCCGCGGGGTTCAGCGGGGCGCTCAGCGTGGACGCCACCCCAAGCGGGGCCACCACCGTGCGCGCCGCGGCCGCAGGGAAGTGTCGGGCAAGAGCATCCGCGGTCGCCTGGGATATCGCCAGCAGCGCGGCCGAGCGGCGCACGGCGGGGCCGAGGGTCAGTCGCTCGATGACCAGCGAACGCCGGTTGGGTCGCATCGACGGTTCGAAGGGGACCATGTCGCACACGATCGGCACCCCCGGGATGCTCAGCAGCCAGCACGTCAGATATGAGTTGGTGGACAGGAACACGTCGCACTCCCGGTTCGCCGCTCGGGCGGCGCGCACGTGCCACAACGGGTCGCGCGCGTCGATTGTCCGCCAGGTGAAGCGCCCGTCGAGCGGCTGCTCACGCCACGGCTCGCGGGCGTAGAGCACGTAGCGCTCGCCCCCATCCGGGCGCGCCGCGAGCGCACGCAGCAACTCGCGCACCAGCCGTCCCCGCCCCGCCGGGACCTCCACCGCGGCGCGCGCGTCGATGCCGATTCGCAGCGGGGGGGCGTTCACCGTCCGCCAAGGCTAGCCTCACACCCCCATGCACGTCGGCCTCAACTTGATCTACCTCGTGCCCGGGGAGACCGGCGGGATGGAGGTCTACGCCCGCGAGCTGATCCCCGAGTTGCTGCGCGCCGCGCCGCGGGCCTGCTTTACCGCGTTCGTCAACCGCGAGGCCGCCGCCGCGGGCGGCGGGCCGTGGGGGGAGCTGCTGCCGGCGGTGACCGTGCCCGTCAACGCCCGCCGGCGCGAGCAGTGGGTGTTGGGCGAGCAGGCGCTGCTGCCGCGCCTGGCCGCCCGGGCGGGGGTGGACCTCGTGCACAGCCTCGCCAGCACCGCCCCTGCGTGGGGGCGCTTCCGGCGGGTGGTGACAGTGCACGACCTGATTTACGCCCGCTTTCCCGACGCCCACCCGGGCATCCGCGACCGGGGCATGCGCGTGCTGGTGCCGCTCGCCGTGCGCCGCTCCGAGCGCGTGATCGCGATCTCCCAGAGCACCCGCGAGGACCTGCTGGGACTGCTCGGCACGCCTGCCGGGAAGATCGACGTGGTGCCGCAGGGCCTCGCCCCGCCACGCGCCGCGCCGGCGCTCTCTGAGCCCGCCACCCGCGCGCGCTTTGGCGTTGAGGATCGGCGCGTGCTGCTCACCCTCTCCGCCAAGCGCCCCCACAAGAACCTGCTCGCCCTGATCGGCGCCCTCGCCCGGATCCCCCCCGAGCGCCGCCCCGCGCTGATCCTCCCCGGCTACCCCACCTGGCACGAGGCCGAGTTGCGCGCCCGCGCCGCCGAGCTGGGAGTCGCCGCCGATGTGCGCCTGGAGGGCTGGGTCGCGGGGGAGGAGCTGGAGGGCCTGTGGGCGCTCGCCGACGCCTTCATCTACCCCTCGCTGTACGAGGGGTTCGGGCTGCCGGTGCTGGAAGCCATGGCGCGCGGGGTGCCCGTCGCCTGCGCCGAGGCCTCCTCGCTGCCCGAGGTCGCTGGCGACGCCGCGCTGCTGTTCGACCCACACTCCGAGGAGGAGATCGCCGCCGCGATCGAGCGGCTGCTCGGCGACCCCGCGCTCGCGCGGAGCCTGCGGGAGAAGGGAGCTGAGCGCGCCCGCCAGTTCACCTGGGAGCGCACCGCCCGCCTCACGCTCGACAGCTACGCCCGGGCGCTAGGCCGCCAGCAGATCGCATAGCTCGCCGGCGCCGCGGTCGCACAGCACGCCGCCAGCACACGCCGAGAAGCCGGCCCGCTCAACGCGCGGCGGAACCCCCAGCGGGCGCATAGCTCGCCAGCACCGTGCGCAGCGAGGACTCAAGCGACAGCTGCTCGGCGTTCTCCGCGAACCAGCGGGCGGTGCTCTCGCGCATCGCCATGCCCGCCTCGTGGACGCGCACGATCGCGGCGGCCACCGCCTCGGGGTCCGCGCTGGCCGCGATCACCCCGTTGACGCCCTCCTCCACGAGCTCCACCGCGGCGTTGTCCTCGCCGGCCACCACCACGCTCGGGGTGGCATGGGCGGAGGCCTCCACCACGACCATTCCGTAGCCCTCGCGCCGCGAGGTGGAGAGCATGCACAGCGCCCGCCCGAACGCCGCGTCGACGACGTCGGTCTCGACGAAGCCCAGGGCGTCGACGATCGCCTCGGCGCCATGCGCTGTGATCGCCTCCCGCAGAGCCTCCCGCTCGGGGCCGTCGCCGTAGAACACCCCGCGCAGCCCGTCGATCCGCCGCGCCGCGGCCACCACCGCGGCCACCCCAAGGGCGACCCGCTTCTCCGGGATCAGGCGCCCCGCGCAGAGCACCACGGGCTCGGCCGCGCGCGGGCGCGCCGGCGTGGCCGAGCCGCGGTAGAGGCCGCGCAGCACGACCACCGGGCCCCTGCACCCCTCCTCGCGCAGCCGGCGGGCGTGCAGCTCGGAGAAGCAGAACGCGCGCTGGGGAACCGCCACGCAAGCCCGCTGCACGAGCGCCCCGATGCGCCCCCCCGCGGCGCCGAGGTATTCGCGCCAGTAGCCCGCGCTCCATACCTCAAACCAATCCACCACCAGGCGAAAGCGGCCCAGCGGCCGCGCCAGTGCGGCCGCGAGCAGCGAGAAGTAGGGGAACGAGCAGGTGTGCACCACCTCGTAGCGGCGGCCGTGGCGCAGCAGGTGCCACAGCACCCCCAGCCCGAACACCAGCGGCGGCCCGATGCGCCGGCGCCCATCCTCGGTGTAGAGCGCCATCCGCGGGCCCGCGATCACCACGCGCACGCGCCCGTCGATGTCCGGTTGTGCGCCGCGCTCCCACTGGCGCAGCGTCAGGTAGGCGACCTCGTGCCCCTCCGCCACCAGGCGCTCCGCCAGGTTGCGATACCAGCGCTCCGCGCCCCCCACCGTATGGGGGAAGAGGCAGTCGTATACCAGGCAGATCCGCATCGGATGGGCGGAGAGTGCCAGAGATCGACTCACACAGGGGGCTGCGGTAGCATTCCCCGACGGTTGTCGCGCCACTTTCCGCCCCTTCGCGCGTTATAACCGCATGACTCGGCCCGCGTTGCGCCTGCCCGGGCGCCGGGCGGCGGGTCCCAAGCCATGAGCACGATCGAGCAGACAAGGCCAATCCTCCCGGCGGATGTCGAAGATGCCGGCGCCGCGCGGGTCTCGGTCGTGATCCCCTGCCTGAACGAGGCCGAGAACATCGAGCTGTGCGTGCGCACCGCCCGGGAGGTGCTGGAGCGCACTGGGATCGCGGGCGAGGTGCTCGTCGTGGACAACGCCTCCGAGGACGACTCCGCCGCGCTCGCCGCCGCCGCGGGGGCGCGCGTGGTGCACGAGCCCAGGCGCGGCTATGGCAGCGCCTACCTCGCCGGCTTCGCCGCGGCCAGGGGTCGCTACATCGTGATGGCCGACGCCGACCTGACCTACGACTTCAACGAGATCCCCCGCTTCGTGGCCGCGCTCGACGAGGGGGCGGAGCTCGTGATGGGCGACCGCATGGACAACATCCACCCGGGCGCGATGCCATGGCTGCACCGCTACGTGGGCAACCCGATCCTCACGGGGCTGCTCAACGCGTTCTTCTCCACCGGGGTCAAGGACGCCCACTGCGGGATGCGCGCCCTGCGCCGCGACGTGCTCCCCCGCCTGGATCTCCGCACCACAGGGATGGAGTTCGCCTCGGAGATGGTGATCCGCGCCGCCAAGGAGGACCTGCGGATCGCGGAGTTCCCGATCGAGTACCACCCGCGGGGGGGAGAATCGAAGCTCTCGAGCTTCCGCGACGGCTGGCGCCACCTGCGCTTCCTGCTCGTCCACAGCCCCACCCACCTGTTCATCGTCCCCGGTGTGCTGCTCGCGGGCCTCGGAACGCTGATCGTCGCGCTGGTCGGCGGGGGCCTCGACGTAGCGGGCCGCTCGTGGGGCCTACACGCCCTGATCGGCGGAGCGCTGCTGATGATCGTCGGTACCCAGGTGGTCGCGCTCGGCCTCTGCGCCCACGCCTACGGCACCTACTTCATGGGCGACCGCGACCCCTGGTTCGACCATATGCGCGCCCGCTTTCGCCTCGAGCACGGCCTGCTGCTGGGCGGCGCCTTCATGCTCGTCGGGCTCGCGCTGGGCGGGGTGATTATCGCAACCTGGATCGCCCACGGCTTGGGATCGCTTGCCGACGAACACATGGCGGTGGTCGCCGCGACGCTTTTGATCGTCGGAATCCAGATCTTCTTCTCGTCGTTTTTGCTGAGCATCCTCGGCCTGCGGCGCTCCGTCTAGCGCGTGTCGCGCGCACCCGGGGTAGGGAGCACCGAGGCGGCTACCGCCAGGGTGGGACATCCGGCGGAGCGCCCCAATCGGAGCGCCGGCGGTCCGCTCGTCGCCGGGCTGCGCGCCTTCGCGGCGCGGCCGCCACTGGTGCTCGGCACGATCGTGCTGGTCTCCGCGACGATCGCCGCGATCTTCTCACTGCAGGTCGTCGACTTCGAGCCGGACGAGATCGGTTACACGCATCTGGCGATCGGGATCGCGCATTCCTTCCTGCCATTCACGCTCAGCTACGGGGGCGCCCAGCGGTTGAACCAGCTCTACCCACTGCTGATCGCACCGATTTGGGGGCTGTTCGGGAACGTCGACGCCTTCCGCATCACGCACGCTTGGAACGCGCTGCTGATGGCCAGCGCGGCGATCCCCGCATACCTGCTCGCGCAGGATGTCCTGCGCCGCCGCTGGGCGGCCTATCTGGCCGCGGCACTGGTGGCCGCCGCGCCGTGGTTGACGATGTCGACCGCCCAGCTCACCGAGGTCGCCGCCTACCCGGCCTGCGCGTGGGCGCTGCTGGCGATGCAGCGCTCGCTGTCCGCCCCCAGCCTGAAACGCGATCTGCTCGCACTGCTGGCGATCGGGGTGGCAACCTACGGGCGGCTGCAGCTGATCCTGCTCGCCCCTGTGCTGGTGGTGGCGATGCTCGTGCACGAGCTCGGCTACGGGCTCCTGCACGATGACGGACGTCGGGCGGGGCTGCGCGAAGCGCTGGAGCGGATGGCGCGTCGGCACACGCTGCTCACCGGCGTCGCGCTGCTGGGGCTGCTCGTGGGACTGCCCCTGCTGTTCACGGGGTTGCTATCCAAAGCATTCGGGTTCTACGGGAACACGCTCACCGGGGTGACCCTGAACGGCGCGACGTTCGACCTGGCGCGCAGCTACCTTTCGTTCATCGCCCTCGGCCTGGGGGCCCTGCCGGTGGCGTTGACGATCGGCTTCGCCGGCGATGCGCTGCTGGCGCCCGTCTCGCGCCGCGCGCACGCCTTCGCGGCGCTTGCGATCGTGACGGTGCTTGCCCTCACCCTGCAGGTCGCCGAGGTGAGCGTGCGCTTCACCGGTGCCACCCTCCAGGAACGCTACCTCTTCTTCATCGTGCCCCTGCTCGCGGTCGGCATGTGCGCCGCGCTGCTGGCAAGCCGCCACCCGGCGGGGGCGATCCTCGGGGGGACGCTGGTGCTGGCGGTGCTGGTGGGCAGCACCCACTACCAGAGCGAGCGCACCGCCTTCTGGTACCAGGTCTCCCCCGGCATGGCGAGCTTCTACGACTGGATCCGCCCGGCGTTCGGTGCGTCCGGATCGCCGTCGGCCAACCCCGGTGCCTCGCGCCAGGTGCTCGCCGGTCTCGCCATCCTCGGAGGAGGGCTGCTGGTGGCCGGGCTCGCACGGCGCGTCACGGCGGCGCGGCTGCTCGCCGGGCTGGCGGCGCTCGCGATCGTCTTCTGCGGGGTGGAGACCGTGCACGCGCTCTGGCGGGTGGTCCACGGGAACGCCAGCGGGAAGGGCTTCGGAGGTGCAAGCATCGCGGGCGCCGACTGGGTGGATCGCAACGTGCCCGGGGGAGCCTCGGTGGAGCAGGTGGTCGGCGGCGACGGCTCGCTGGACGAAGCCCGCTCACTGTGGGAGCAGAGCGAGTTCTGGAACCGCTCGATCGTGGGCGCCTATGCGTTCGAAGCGTTCAGCGACCCCACCCTGCCCACGACGAGCCTGAGCGTTGAACGGCATTCCGGGCTGATCGCCCTCGCCCGCAGCGGGCGCGCCAGGGCGTCGAGCCCCGCGCCGCGCTACCTGGTGCTCCCTACTCGCGGCTTCCCTGTGCAGCTCGAAGGGTCGGTGCTTGCGCGCTCGCCGAGCGGCGCGTTGGAGTTGCTGCGGGCGCCCACGCCGCTGCGGGCCGCATGGGCGCTCTCCGGTGTCTCGCCAAATGGCTGGCTCGGGCTCGACGGGGCGGCTGCGCTGCGGCTGTACCACCTGCGGGGAGCAGCAAGTCGCTGTGCCACGGTGGGGCTGACCGTCACGCTCAGCTCGCTGCTCACCTCCGGCCGCGAGCTCGGGTTGCGAGCCCCGGGGATCGACCGCACGGTGCCCTTCGCGCCGGGCACCACCCGGACCGTCTACACGCGCCTCTGCGGGCGGGCGGGGGCTGTGCCGCGGCTGACGCTGTCCAACGTCCAGAGCCCCGCGGCCCCCGATCCCCAGTTGACGTTGCAGCTGCGGCGGGTGACGGTGACCCCGGCATGATCGCCCGGCGCCTGCACGCCCTTTCCCTGTCCACTCTGCACCAGCGCCCAGTCGCGCTGCGTCTGTCTCGCCTCCGGGCGGTGCCGTTGGCCGTCGCGGCGAGCGCGGCGCTGCTGGGCGGCTGCGGCGCGGGCGCCTCCAGCCACGGCGCAAGCGCAGCGCTCGCCTCCAGCCACGGCTCCAGCGCAGCGCTCGCCTCCTCCACTGCGCCCAGCGCCGCGGCGAGCAGCGGCTGCTCGGCCGGCGAGCGGCTGACGGTGACCG
>DATMPY010000213.1:0-5832 GCA_035566955.1 Solirubrobacteraceae bacterium
GATGCCGCTGTTCGAGGCCGACGAGCAGACGCAGGGGATCGTCATCTACACCGAGCCCGGTGGGCGCATGGAGGCCGAGCTCGCCCGGTGGGTCACCGAGCACCATTCGCGGCTGCCCATCGTCGCCTTCATGGCCGGGCGCTTCATGGACGAGATGCCCGGCATGTCCTTCGGCCACGCCGGCACCATCGTCGAAGGCAAGGAGGACACCGCCTCCGAGAAGATCGCCCGCCTCGCCCAGGCCGGCATCGCCGTCGCCGAGCGCATCGAGGACATCCCCGGCATGATCCGCGCCAAGATGTCCGAGCGAGCTGGCGCCACCGAGGGAGCCCCCGCATGAGAGCCAACGGGACCTTCATCGCCGTCGAAGTCGACGATGCCGCCGCCGCCGACCCCGAGCTCGCCCGAAAGCTCACCGAGGCCTGCCCCGTGGACATCTTCGCCCAACGCGACACCGGGGCGCTGGAGCTCGTCGAGCGCAACCTCGACGAGTGCGTCCTCTGCCGGCTCTGCCTCGACGCCGCCAGCGGGTGGGGCGCGCAGGCACCGCTCACCGTCATCAAGCTATACGACCACAACGCCCCCCTCACCTGAGGGCGCCCCTAGCGCGGGACCGCTCCGTGCACTATCCTGTAGGCAGAGCGAGCGTGAACGAGAACCTCTCCCTCATCGCCATGTGCTTCTTCCTGGTCGCCTCCCTGGCGTTCTTGGCCGACCAGATCCTCTCGTATCACTAGCGCCAGGGCTGGGGCTTTAGACCTGGCGGGCACGTCTGGCGCGCTGGCGCTCCTGCTGGCGCTCCACCACGTTGACGATCAGCTTCAGGAACTGCTCCGGGCCCGACGCCTTCGCCTGGCCGTACGTGAACGCCTCGATCCAGTCCGCCACCTTCGCTTCCTTGGCCATCACGTTGAAGAACTCCCTGCGCATATCCACCCGCAGGCGCGCGTCCGCCGCCGGGCCCTTCGTCACCCTCATCTCAGGCATCTCCAGGCGGAAATGCTGCACGTCCCCCCGGCCCCGTAGTTCCACACCCACCACCAGCTTGATCGGCTCCAGCGCCGGCACCTCCTTGATGAACCTGCGCACCGCCAGCTCAATCAGCGCCTTGGCGTCGTCTGCCATACGACTCCTCCTCGTCCGCCGCTACCACTCCCACACCAACATAGACTACCGGGACACCAAATATCATCACGATTGCGGATGGCGCCTCCCCTACCCGCAAACGGCGTCGCGCATGCCCCCCTCAACGGGGATCGGATCATCGGCCGGTCAGCGAGCCCGAAACAAGATCGTACCGCCGAGGCCACCTTGGCCTACCCCAGGTTCCTCTCGCTCGCGCTCCCCCGCCCATCTCTCGCGGGTGCCCCCTACAGCTTGTGGCGCTGCAGCAGCTTGCGCCCGATCACCATCCGCTGGATCTCCGACGTCCCCTCCCCGATCAGCAGCAGTGGCGCGTCCCGGTAGAGGCGCTCGATCTCGTACTCCTTCGAGTATCCATACCCCCCGTGGATCCGCAGCGACTCCTCCACGCAGAACCGCCCCGCCTCCGAGGCGAACAGCTTCGCCATCCCCGCCTCCAGGTCCGAGCGCTCCCCCGCGTCCTTCAACCGCGCCGCCCGCAGCGTCAGCAGGCGCGCCGCGTCGACCTGCGTCGCCATGTCCGCCAGCTTGAACTGGATCGCCTGGTGCTCCGCGATCGGCTTGCCGAACGTCTTGCGCTCCTGCGCGTAGCGCAGCGCCAGCTCCAGCGCCCGCTGCGCGATCCCCACCCCCCGCGCCGCCACGTTGACCCGGCCCACCTCCAGCGCGTCCATCATCTGGGAGAAGCCCCCGTTCAGGCCCGCCTCCTCACCCCCCAGGATGTTCTCCGCCGGGCAGCGGTACCCGTCGAACACCAGCTCCGTGGACTCCACCCCCTTGTAGCCCATCTTCTTGATCTTCGGCGGCACCTTCAGGCCCGCGAACTCCCCCGTGTTCTCGCCCACCCCAGGCTCTTTTTCGGCGATGAAGCACGTGAAGCCCTTGTGGCGCGGCTGCGCCTCCGGATCCGTCTTGACCAGCACGAACACCAGCGACGACAGCAGGCCGTTGGTCACCCACATCTTCTGGCCGTTGATCTCGTAGGAGCCGTCCTCCCCCTTCTTGGCCGACGTCTTGATCGCCTGCACGTCCGAGCCCAGCTCCGGCTCCGACAGCGAGAACGCCGCCCTGATCTCCCCGCTCGCCATCCGCGGCAGGTAGCGCTGACGCTGCTCCTCGCTGCCGAACTTCATCAGCAGGTAGGACCCGATGAAGTGCGTGTTGATCACCCCCGAGATCGAGATCCACCCCCGCGAGAGCTCCTCCACGATCATCGCGTACGTCGTCAGGTCCAACCCCATCCCCCCGTACTCCTCCGGGATCGTCACCCCGAACAGCCCCAGCTCCTTCATCTGCTCCACGATCGGCTCCGGGAAGGAGTCCTCGTGGTCGAAGTGCTCCGCCTGCGGGATGATCTGCTCGTCCGCAAACTGGCGCACCATCTCCGTGATCGCCTTCTGCTCGTCGGTCTTCTCCGTGTACGGCGAGGGGGCTACAGCCATGTCTCGGGCGCTCCAGATGGTCGTGGGTCGACGTGTACATGGAGAATACCGGCGTGAACTTCGCCCGCGACCTGCTCGACTCCCTTCCCCCCTCGCGGCGCGCCCTCGTCGAGCTCGCCCGTGACGGCCGCCGGCGCGAGTGGAGCTTCGGGGAGGTCTCCGAGCGCAGCGCCCGCCTCGCCGGCGCCCTCGCCCTCCGCGGCGTGCGCCGCGGGGATGTCGTCATGACCCTCATCGGCAACCGCCCCGAGTGGGTCCTCACCATGCTCGCCTGCTTTCGCCTCGGCGCCGTCGTGCTCCCCCGCACCGAGCAGCTGCGCGCCAAGGATCTGCGCCTGCGATTCGACGTCGCCCGGCCGCGGCTCGTCGTCGCCGATGAGCGCAATCGTGGCGAGCTCCATGAGGCCGCTGTCCCCCGGGAGGAGCTCGACGTGGTCTTCGTGCCCGACGACTCCCTCTTCGATGCTCAGCCCGCCCCGGCGGTGGAGCACGCACCAGGGGACCCCTGCCTGATCACCTTCACCAGCGGCACCGCCGGAGAGCCCAAGGCCGTGCTCCACGGCCAGCGCTACCTCCACGGCCAGCGCCTTCAGGCGACCCACTGGCTCGGCGCCCGCTCAGGGGAGCTCGTCTGGTGCACCGCCTCCTCCGGGTGGTCCAAGTCGGCGCGCAACGTCTTCATCGCCCCCTGGCTCTCCGGCGCCTGCGCATTGCTGCACGACGCCCGCTTCGACCCCGCCGAGCGCCTCGAGCTGCTCGCCCGCGAGCGGGTGAACGTGCTCTGCATGGCCCCCACCGAGTACCGCGTGATCGCCAAGCGCGCCACCCTGCAGCCGCTGCCCGACCTGCGCGGGATGGTCGCCGCCGGCGAGGCCCTGAACCCCGAGGTCCTCCACGCCTGGCGCGAGGCCACCGGTCTCGGCATCCGCGATGGATATGGGCAGACCGAGACCGGGCAGCTCACCGGAATGCCCCTGCACGACGAGCCCCGCCCCGGCTCGATGGGGCGCGCGTTGCCCGGGGTGCGCCTCGCCGTGGTCGATGGCGAGCTGACCCTCGATCCCACCACCATCTCCACCTTCTTCCTCGGCTACCTCGGCGAGGAGGCCCAGCGCACGGACGAGCTGGGTGACACTGATTACGAGACGGGTGACACCGCCGTGCCGGGTGCCCCACACCGGCAATCGTCCTCATGGCGCATGACAGACCGCCGCGCGGGCGGGGTGTGGCGCACCGGAGACCTGGTCCATGAGGACGAGGACGGCTACCTCCACTTCGAGGGGCGCAACGACGACGTGATCGTCTCCGCGGGCTACCGCATCGGTCCCTTCGAGGTGGAGTCCGCGCTCGTCGCCCACCCCGCCGTCGCCGAGGCCGCCGCCGTGGCTGCCCCCGACGAGGAGCGCGGGGCGGTGGTGCGCGCCATCGTGGTGCTGCGCGACGGCTATGCCCCCTCCCCCCAGCTGGGGCGCGAGCTGCAGGAGCACGTCAAGGGCCACACCGCCCCTTACAAGTACCCCCGCCTCCTGGAGTTCGCCCGCGAGCTACCCAAGACCCCCAGCGGGAAGATCAAGCGCGCCCAGCTGCGGGACTCGCCGCGGAGCTAGCTTCCAGCTGCAGCGCCCGCTCGATGAACGGCCCGAGCAGCTCCGTGATCGAGGAGGCCGTCAGGCCCGCCGGGTCACTCGGGAGGGTGGCGTAGCTGATCGCCAGGCGCACCAGGCACTCCGCCAGCAGCGCCGTGTCGTGCGCCGCCGCCTGCGGCCAGCGCTCCGCGATCGCCGCCCCCAGGCGCTCCGCCGCGCCCTCCACCAACGGCCGGCCCTGGGTGGTTACGAACGGCAGCATCTCCCCCGAGCCCATGATCGCCGCGCGGATCAGCGGGTCCTCCCCGGCCGCCGCGAGGAACAGGCCGAACGCCGCCGTGAGCGCCTCCTGCGGATCGTCGACGTTGGCGTCCAGCGCCCCCTCCACCGCGCCGATGAAGCGCTCCGCTTCCCGTAGCACGAACGCCTGGGCAAAGTCGTCGCGGGAGCCGAACTCCTTGTAGAGGGTCTGACGGCTCACCCCCGCCGCCGCGGCCACGTCCCCCATCGTGACCTCGCCCCACGGGCGGTGCTCCAGCTCGCCGCGCGCCGCATCCAGGAGCGTGTCGCGCAGCAGCTCCCGCGCCGCAACCGCGTAGGGGGCGCGTACGCTCACCGCTGCACCTCGGAGACTCCGCCGCAGGTGTGCGTGCTCACTCCTGCACCTCGAAGTCCACCTTGTCGCACACCCCGCAGTCCGGGCACGCCCAGTCGTCGGGAACCTCGCCCCACGGGGTCCCCGCCGGGAAGCCCTCGCGGGGGTGGCCCAGCTCTTCGTCGTACACGTACCCACAGCCCGGGCACCGGAAGCGGCTCACGCGGCCCCCTCCCCATACCGCGCGAGCACCCGCGAGCGCCTGCGGGGGGCGATGTTGGCGCGTGTGAGATCCCCCCCATAGTGGGCCACCAGCCGCCGGTCCATCACTCGCCGCCACAGCGGGGGGGCCGTCGCCAGCAGGATCATCCCCGCATACCCCGTTGGCAGCTGCGGGGCCTCCTGCATGTGCCGCAGCGCCTGATAGCGGCGCGTCGGGTTGGCGTGGTGGTCGGAGTGGCGCTGCAGGTGGTAGAGCAGCACGTTGGAGGCCACGTTGTTGCTGTTCCAGCTGTGCTCCGGACGGGTACGCTCGTAGCGGCCATCCTCGCGCCTGCCGCGCAGCAGGCCGTAGTGCTCCAGGTAGTTGACCACCTCCAGCAGCGAGAAGCCAAGCACCGCCTGGAGCACCAGGTAGGGCAGCACCACCGCCCCGAACACCGCCGCGAGCGCCCCGAACAGCACCACCGTCATCGCCCACGCCCCCACGATGTCGTTGCGCAGGGTCCACGGCGAGCGGCCCATGCGCTGCAGGCGGGTGCGCTCGAGCTCCCAGCTGGAGCGCAGGCTGCCCACCACCGTGCGGGGCAGGAACGCGTAGAAGCTCTCCCCCAGCCGCGCGCTCGCCGGGTCCTCCGGGGTGGCCACCCGCACGTGGTGCCCCCGGTTGTGCTCGATGAAGAAGTGCCCATAGGCACTCTGCGCCAGCGCCACCTTGCTCAACCACCGCTCCACGCTCGCCCGCTTGTGGCCGAGCTCGTGCGCCGTGTTGATCGCGATCCCGCTCACCACCCCCACCGTTAGCGTCAGCCCGATCGCATCCAGCGTGGAGAGTTTCCCGCTGGAC
>DATMPY010000214.1:0-14282 GCA_035566955.1 Solirubrobacteraceae bacterium
GCGAAGGACATCCCATCATCAACGACACCACGAACGACCATCTCCCGCCCACGCGGGGTCATACGAGCTCTATGGTGCGGCATTCCGGGCCTCCCTTGAGGACGTGAGCTTTGACACCCACAGCCTCTCGGTAGGCCCGGAGCGCGACGAGCTCGTCGGCCACCGCGAGCAGCGCATCCGAGACGGCTTCCCAATGGCGGCCGAGGACCACTTCTTCGGGACACGTACCGGCGGGCCACGCGACCCCGACCGCTTCCGTGACCGCATCCTCGGCCGCACGGTCGAGCGCGCCAACGCCAAGCGCGCGGACCACGGCCTGCCACCGCTCCCGAAGATCACGCCGCACTCCCTGCGGCGGACCTGGGCGATGTTTGCCGCGCAGGCCGGGCGCGACCCGCACTGGATCTCCGATCAGATCGGCCACACCTCCGCCGCCTTCACGCTCCAGATCTACCAGCAGACCCGCAACCGCCGCTTGACCGATCGCGAGCGTCAGGCCATCTGGGAGCTGATGCGCTTCGCCGACGAGCCCGCGGAGTGCCCGCTCACGCGGCAGGTCACCCGTGGTTCCGAGGGAGAGTTTATGCGCATGAATGGGCCCATGGGGTCATTTGGGCCAGAACCAGGGCTGGGCGTGCCCGGCGGGGAGAGTTGAAATTTGGCTCCACACCAAGGGATTCGTGTAATGGGCGATCCTGGATTCGAACCAGGGACCTCTTCCTTATCAGAGAAGCGCTCTAACCAACTGAGCTAATCGCCCTTTAGCCTGCAAATGTGCGACTTTTACCAAGCTCAGCCGCAACGTCGAAGTGCTATTTGGAACTTCTTTGAAACGGTTGCGCTCAGACGCGCATTGCGATGCTCGGTCATCGTAGCGCCGGAAGCTGGTAGAAGGGCCGCCGAGAGCTGCCGGTGACGCTCGGTACGCTCCTCGATATGACGGACATCCGCCGCTCGCTCTCACCCGCTTCGCCCATGGATTCGCCTTGATCTACCGCCTCTTCTTCAGAGCCATCCTGCAGCGCATCGACCCAGAGGTGGCCCATGCGCTCGCTTCTCGCACATTGCGAGTAGCCACCACCGTTCCGGGAGTCCGGACAGTCCTCGGGTGGCTCGCGGGATCGCCCCACCGTCGCCTTCGGGTTCACGCGCTCGGCCTCGCCTTCCCCAGCCCCCTCGGCGTGGCCGCAGGGGTGGACAAGGACGGCAGTTGGTTTGACGGCCTGGGCGCCCTCGGCTTTGGCTTCGTCGAGGTCGGCACCATCACCGCCCTCCCACAGGCCGGCAACAACCGTCCGCGTGTGTTTCGCCTGACCCAGGACCGGGCCCTGCTGAACAGGATGGGATTCCCCAATCCCGGCGCCCACGCGGTTGCCGAGCGTCTGCGCACACGCGGGGGGCCGGTGATCGTCGGCGTGAACGTGGGCAAGAGCATGGCCGCGCCGGTGCAGAGCGCCGGCGATGATTACCGTTCCGCAATCCGGCAGTTCGCGCCCTACGCGGACTACATCGTCGTCAACGTCAGCTCTCCGAACACCCCCGGACTGCGTGACATGCAGGACGTGAAGCCCCTGCGAGCGCTCCTCGGCGAGGTCCGGGGGGAGTTGGCAGCTGCCGGCACCGAGGTCCCTCTGCTCGTTAAGATCGGCCCCGACCTCAGCGACGATCAACTCGACGCCATCGCCCAACTGGCCACCGATCTCGAGCTCGACGGCATCGTCGCGGTCAACACCACCGTCGACCGCAGCGGCCTGGTAGCAAGTGCCGACGCGGCAACCTCGATCGAGGGCGGCGGCGTCTCGGGCGCTCCGTTGAAGGCCCGTGCCCTGGAGGTCCTGCGGCGTCTTCACGCTCGCGCCGGGGATAGCTTCGTCCTGATCTCGGTTGGGGGAATCGAGACCCCCGAGGACGCCTGGGAGCGCATCCTCGCCGGAGCGACCCTCGTTCAGGCATACACAGGTTTCGTCTACGGGGGCCCCGCCTGGCCCGCACGGATGAATCGAGCGCTAGCCCGCCGTGTGCGGGAATCTGGAAAGTCCTCAATCCAAGAGCTGGTGGGAGCCGGTAGCCCGCGTTCGGAGTCTGGCAGTGGGAACTCCGCCGCTGCCCCAGCCGGCGCGGTGTCTTCGCCCCCCTCTCAGGCCGGCGCGCGAGCGCCCACGCGCTCCGCCACCGCCAGCGCCTCCTCACGAGAGCCAAAGGAGAGCTCCACCCGATAGCCCCCTCCCGCCGCCGGTTGGGCCTTGACCTCGACTCCAAGCGCCTCCCCGAGCGCCACCTCGATCTCTCCCGCCGCCTCCTCCTGGTCGGGGTGCACGCCGCGCGCTGTGCTCCGCGCGCCTGCACCACCACCCACCTGGCCGCTGCCGCTGCGCTTATCCGGAGCTTCGTTTGCGCGGCGCGCGCGATCTTCCACGGTCCGCACCGACCAGCCCTCTACCGCCGCCTTGCGTGCCAGACCGCGGCGGGCAGCGTGATCCTTGGCCATCAGCAGCGCCCGGCCATGGCCCTCGCTGAGCGCCCCGCTCTCCAGCAGCTCCAGTGCCTCGTCCGGGAGCTCCAGCAGGCGCAGCAGGTTGGACACCGCCACCCTGCCGCGGCCCACCCTCCTGCCCACCTGCTCGCGCGTGAGGCCTAGCTCCTCCACCAACGCCACGCATGCCTGCGCCTCCTCAACCGGGTTGAGGTCCTCCCGCGCCATGTTCTCGATCAGCGCCAGCTCCAGCGCCGCCGCGTTGTCGTGCGGGCGCACCAGCGCGGGGATCGTCTGCATCTGCGCGATCTGCGCCGCTCGCCAGCGCCGCTCCCCCGCGATCAACTCGTACGTGCCATCGGGCTTGGGCCGCACCAGCACCGGCTGCAACACCCCTCGCTCCCCCAGCGACCCCGCCAGCGCGTTCAAAGCCCCCTCCTCGAAGCGCCGGCGCGGCTGGCGCGGATTGGGAGAGATCGACCCCACCGGCACCTCCCGCAGTTCCTCCTTCGCGTGGAGCGGGGCCGAGACCGACAGGATCGCCTCCAGGCCCCTGCCCATTCCCCGCCGAGGCGGACTCATAGCGCAACCCCCCTTGCGCCCGGGCGAAGCGACAACAGCGGAACCCGCCGCAAGCCTCTGGGCCGGCCGTGGGCATGAACGCGAACGCAAGCGAGAGAGGACGCCGCAAACGCAGTCACCCGCCGCAAGCCCCCGAGCCGGCCGTGGGCGCCGGCTGGCAAGGACGCGCCGAGCGCCGCGTGCACACGCACGCAAGCGAGAGAGGACGCCGCCAGACGGTGATCCACGGCCGGCTCAGCCAGACGGTGATCCACGGTTGGCTCAGCCACGGGCGGCAACCTCCTTCGCTAACTCAAAATATGCCTCCGCGCCTGCACTGTGTGGGTCGTGGTGGGTCACCGGCAGGCCGTAGCTTGGCGCCTCCCCCACACGGACGTTGCGCGGGACCACCGTCTCGAACACCAGCTCCCTGAAGTGCTCACGCACCTCGCGCTCCACGTCCCGCCCCAGACGGGTGCGGCTGTCGTGCATCGTCAGCAGCATTCCCGCCACCGTCAGCCCCGGGTTCGACTCCCGGCGCACCAACTCCAGCGTCTCCAGGAGGCCCACCAGACCCTCCAGCGCGAAGTACTCCGTCTGCACCGGGACGATCACTCTGTCCGCCGCCACCAGCGCACACACCGTCAGGGGTCCTAGCGAGGGCGGACAGTCGAGCAGGATGTACTCGAACTCCCCCCTGATCGGCTCCAGGCGCTCCCGCAGACAGCTCTCGAACCCCTCCATACGGGGGAGCTCCACGTTCGCCCCCGCCAGCCCAGGTCCCGCCGGCAGCAGTGTCAGGCCCGCGATCCCCGCCTCCGCCAGGGCCTCTCCAGCGGAGCATTCCCCCGTGAGGACCTCGTACAGGCCCGGCGTACGCGTGCGCTGGAGACCCAGCCCCACCGTGGCGTTCGCCTGTGGGTCCACGTCCACCAGCAACGTCTTGTAACCGGCCTCGGCAATGCACGCCCCGACGTTCACCGCCGTGGTCGTCTTGCCCACCCCGCCCTTCTGGTTGGCGATCGCATAAACCGTCCCCATCGTCCCAGGAAGCTAGCAACCGAGTGGGCGCTTACGCGCGATCCCAGCCCTGCGCGGGTAGCGCGGCGGCGTATCCAGCGACTTCTCGTATACATGCAGGTGGTGATCGCGAGCACCGCCATAAGGCTCCACGCGCCGGATCTCCGTCAAGCGCAGACCCAACTCGCCTGCCGCCATGGCTGCCGCGGCCTCCCCGCGTGCATCCCTGCGACCCCTCCAATCAACCAGCGCTCCGCCTAGACGCAGCAGCGGGGCGGCGTACTCGAGCACCACCGGCTGCGGCCCGAGCGCCCGCGCCACAACCACATCGCTGCCCCCCAGCCCCTCGCGCCACTCCTCCACCCGCGCGCACACAACCCTGGCGTTGCCGACCTCAGCCGCCCTCCCCACCCTCTCCATGAACCCACACTTTCGCGCCTGGCTCTCCACCAGCACAACTTCGCTCTGCGGCAGCGCCACCGCCAGCACAAGCCCGGGGAAGCCTGCACCGGCCCCCAGATCCGTCAGCACCCGCGCCTTGTCAACCATCTCCACCTCCAGCGCCACCAGCGAGTCGGCAAGGTGGACCTCCAATGCCCGCCCCGCATCGCGCACCGCGGTCGGAGCCAGCTCGTCCGTCGCCAACTCCCGGAGGATCGCAGCCAGCTGGTCCTGCTGGCGCCCTGTCAGATGATGCCGATCGGCCAGCCGTGACAGGGCACTTGATTTCACGTGAAACACCCCGCCCGGCGGCAGCACCTCGTAAGCCGCTACTCCTGGAGCGGCGATATCACCAGGTAGCGCTCCGGCTCCTCACCCTCGCTGTGGGTGCTCACATCCCCGCGCTCGCGCAGGTGCTCGTGCACCACCCTGCGCTCCGACGCCGGCATCGGCGCGAGCTCCACCGCCGCGCCCTCCCGTAGCGCCTCCTTGGCCGCGTCGTCCGCCTCTTCCTCCAGCATGCGCGCGCGTCGCTCCCGGTACCCATCCGCATCGATCACCACCCGTGCCCGCGGCTCACCTCCGTGAAAGAGGATCCGCTGTGCCAGGTGCTGCACCGCGTCGATCGTCTGACCCCGCCGACCGATTGCAAGACCAAGATCCTCCCCCTCCAGACAGCCCCACAGCGCGCCGTCCCGCAGCTCCACGCTAACCTCGCACTCGAGGTCGAGACCGTCCGCCACCTCCTCCAGCAGCTCCTCCAGCAGCTCCTCTGGATCCTGCCTCTCCCTGTGCCCATCATCGGCAAGCGGTTGGCTCATCTACGCCTGCCCGACCGTTTCTTCTTCTTGCGAGGTGGGGGGGGAGGGGCGCTGCCCGCGCCTACTCCCGCCAACGCGGGCTCCCCGCTAGAACCGCCTCCTCCGCCCTTGGGACCATCCGCCCTGCCGTTCGGCGAGCCCCCTCCGCTCGCAGCCGTCGCCTTACCCTGCGGCGGCGGTGGCGGGCCCATGCTGCGACGCACGAAGTAGCCCTGCCCGATCGTCCACAAGTTTGTGGTTATCCAGTAGATCAGCAGGCCCGCCGGGTAGCGGAAGAGGATCACCACGAAGACCAGCGGCAGACCGAGCATCAGCCAGCGCTGGCTCGGTTCCGCGCTCGCGCTCATCAGTAGCGTCGAGGTCACCTGAGACGCCAGATAGAGCACGAGCAGCACCACAAGCACAACACCCGTCGCCTTAGCCGTGACGTCCGGCACGAACAGGAACTTCGCCGAGTGCGGGTCCACCTGGTTGCAGGTCGCCTTTTCGATCGCCTTCGTGGTGACGATTCCGTGGGCTTTCAGCGCCGGTCCGCAGATGTGCTTCTTGAGATCCGTACGCAGCATGTAGAAGAGCGAGATGAACACCGGGAGCTGCAGCGCCAGCGGGAGACAGGAGGCGAACGGATTGACTTTGTTCTCCCGGTAGAGCTTCATCATCTCCTCGTTCTGGCGCTGTTTGTCGTCCTTGTGCTTCTCTTTCAGCGCCTTCATCTCTGGAGCGAGGAGCTGCATCTTGCGCATCGAGCGAAACTGACTGAACGTCGGCGGCAGCATGATCGCGCGCACCACCACCGTCAATCCCACGATCGCAAGGCCCCAGCTACCACCCACGATGTGGTTGTGGATGAACACCAAAACCGCTTCGAATAGTGAGATCAGCGGTGAGAACGCTTCCTCGATGATGTTCGCGAAGATCGGCATATCGATGTGGTTGTGGATGGAGAGTTCTCTCTATGTCGTCGCCCGGAGGACAGTCTCTAGCCCCGAGCGCCAGCCGGAGGTCGGGCTTTGAAAACACGCTGGGCCCCCACCGGGTCATACCCCCCAAGGCTCCACGGATTGCACCTGAGCAGGCGCCAGGCGGCAAGCACCAGGCCCCTCAGTATGCCGTACTCCCCGATCGCCTGTACCGCGTAGCGCGAACACGTCGGCTCATATCTGCATCGGCGCGGAAGCCCTGGTGAGATCGCGCGCTGATAGAAGACGATCGGAGCACTCGCCAGCGTGCGGGCCACCCGGGCAGGCCCATTCACTGCTGGGTCCCATCACGTGAGGGTCGGCCCTCACGCAGACCCGCACGGTCAAGCAACTCCCCCAGCGAAGCGTCGACGCCCGCAAGTCCCCCCTGCTCGGCCAGCTCACTCACGGGCGGGCGCGCCACAACGACAACGTCCTGTCCAGCGCTCAAAGTCTCCTCCGCACGCCCAAAGGCCTCCCGCAGCAAGCGCTTGACCAGGTTGCGCTCAACCGCTCCGCCAACCTTGCGAGACACCGACAGCCCCAGGCGCGGGCGCTCAACCGCGGGGTTCGGAAAGCTGTACAGGACTAGATAACGATTCGCCGACGAGCTCCCGTGACGATAGACCCGCTCGAACTCCGCGCTGCGTGTGAGGCGTCCCCGGCGGGCAGCGCGTACAGGCGCCATCTTCTTACGCCGATAGGCGCTTGCGGCCCTTGTCGCGGCGGCGCTTGAGGATGAGTCGTCCGCTACGCGTCAGCATGCGCGCACGAAATCCGTGGGCGCGAGCGCGCTTACGCTTCTTGGGCTGGTAGGTCCGCTTCATCGATCGCCTTCCTGTCTGTGGGGCGCGCCGAAACGGCGCAACCTAATCGCGGCGTGCACGAAGCACCCCAAAGCATCCGCCAAGTATAGAGCCCCCGCGGCCCAGCCGGAGCCCCCGCGCGGGCCGGCCCACCCTACATCCGCTGCTACACCCGTTACCCGCGGGGGCCGAGCACGGCTTGCCGGCAGATTTTCTCGCCAATTGCGGGACGCCCCTGCGCTCGCTGCAAAGCCTGCGTGGACCTCCGGTATATTCTCGCTCCTCCGGGCCCCACGGGCCCCACAGACAGACTTCCCACCCACCTCCAGAGGAGTCGATCCACGCTGCCGTGAGCACCGAGTTGGAGCAGATCTGGTCCCACGTAAAGGACAAGCTCGTAATGGCGGTCGATGAACCTACCTACCGCGTCTGGCTCGAGCCCCTGCGTCCGCACGGCTTCACCTCCGACAGGTTGACCCTCGAAGCCCATCCACAGGCCTGTGGATGGATCCGCGAACGCTTTGGTCGGCTGCTCCACACCTGCGCTGCAGAGGCCCTTGGGCTCGACATCGCAGTCGAGGTCATCCCGGCCGCCAAGCTTCCTATGCACAGCCGGCGGCGAGGGCAGGGCAGGGCCACCGCCACAGCACCCTCCTTCCCCCCGACCACAACATCGCCTGCATGCGCGCCTGAGCCACCCGCCAACCCGCGCCTCACCTTCGAGCACTTCGTCATCGGCGACTGCAACCGCCTCGCCCACGCCGCCGCGCTCGCCGTCGCCGAGCTCCCAGGACAGGCCTACAACCCTCTCTTCATCTGCGGACCCCCCGGGGTGGGAAAGACTCACCTCCTACGCGCCATCGCAAGCCTCGTGCTCAGCCACAGCCCCGGGCTCGTCGTTCGCTCGACCACCAGCGAGACCTTCACCAGCGAGTTTCAGCTAGCTCTCGGCGAGGGAAGGATGGACGACTTCAAGGCACGCTTTCGCCGGCTCGACGTACTACTCGTCGACGATGTCCAGTTCCTGGAGCGCAAGGCCCGCACGGAGGAGGAGTTCTTCCACACCTTCAACGCCCTCCACGAAGCCGGGGCCCAACTCGTCCTCACCTCCGACCGCCCCCCCCGTGACCTGCAGGCACTCGAAGACCGCCTGCGTGAGCGCTTCCAGGCCGGTTTGGTAGCCGACATGCAACCCCCAAACCTCAACACCCGTATGGCCATCCTGCGCAAGCGCGCCCAACACGATGGCATCGAGCTTCTCGATCCGCTCGTACTGCAGACTATCGCCCGGCGTATTCCCCACGACGTGCGTGCCCTCGAGGGCGCCCTCATTCGCGTCGTCGCCTACGGCTCCCTCGCCGGCCGTCCCCTCACAAGCGACCTCGTCGATGAGGTCATCAACACCCTCCATCCACAACCCCCCTCGCAACCCCGTTCGCTAACAGAAATCCAAGCCGAGGCCTGCCGGCATTTCGGCCTCTCCGCCGAGGAACTGCTTTCGCCCTCTCGTACAGTGCGTATCGCCTGGCCCCGCCAGGTCGCTATGTATCTCGCGCGCGAGCTCACCGACGAGTCCCTCCCCGCCATCGGCCGACACTTCGGTGGGCGTGACCACACCACAGTCATGCACGCCTGTCGACGCACCGAGCAAAAGGTCCTCCTCGACTCTACCTGTCGCCAAACAGTCGACGCGCTGCGCCAACAGCTTCAGCAAAGCAACTGATGACCGGCCGGCTTGCGACACTTCCCCCACACCACTCACAACCCCAACCGCTCAATCCCCCCACGCCGCTAGCCAATCCACATCTTCACAGCCCCAACAACTACCCCTCCTTTGATAGCCAATGAAGATTTCCCTTGACACCAACGAATTACTCGCCCACCTCCAAACCGTCACCCGAGTCGCATCGACTCGTAGCGCCGTTCAAGCTCTCTCTGGAGTGATGATCAGCGTCGTCGGAGATCACGCCGAGCTTCTAGCAACCGATATGGAGGTCGGTCTCCGAGTTCCTCTGACGGCTGACATCACACGCCCTGGCCAGGCCGTTTTGCCAGCACGGCTTCTGCTCGACGTCGTCCGCACTCTGCGCACCACGCCGGTCAGCCTCGAGCTCCGTTCCGCCGAGCAGGACGTTGAGCTCCTTTGCGGTGGCGCCCTATTCCACCTGCGAACTCTCCGTGCCGAGGATTTTCCAGCGCTGCCAGCTGTCTCCGAGGAGACCCAGATGAAGCTCCCCGCCGCAGCTTTCGTGCAGACCGTCGAGCGAGTCGCGCGATCTGCCTCGCGCGATGAGACCCGCCCCGTCCTCACTGGCATCCTGATCTCGGCGGCTGAACAAGAGCTACGTATGGTGGCAACCGATTCCTACCGTCTCAGTGTAAAGCGCACCTCGCTCGACGCGCCATTGCAGGGCACCCTTGAGGCCAATGTTCCCGCCCGGGCGCTCCAGGAGCTCGCCCGTATCGCCCAGCAGTCCGAGAGCACCGAGCTGACCGCTGGCCTTGGGCAGAACCAGATCGTCTTCGAGCTCGACCGGATGGTCCTATCCTCCCGCCTGATCGACGGGCAGTTCCCCAACTATCGCCAGTTGATCCCGGAGTCCGTCGAGCACGAGCTGCGCCTTGCCACGGGTGAGCTCACCGATGTTGTGCGCCGTATCAGCCTACTGGCGCAGAAGAATGCTCCCCTGCGCCTCGCCTTCCGCGAGGGCGAGCTCACGGTCTCCGCGCAGACCCCCGACGTCGGAGAGGCTAGTGAGACCATCCCTGTCCCCTTCCACGGCGAGCCATTCGAGATCGGCTTCAATCCCGAGTTCCTACGTGATGGCCTGGAGAGCATCGACGGCGAGGAGCTCTTGCTGAAGCTCATCAGCCCCCTGCGCCCCGGTCTGATCGAGTCCCCGGACACTGGCGATTTCGTGTATCTGGTCATGCCCATCCGCCTGAACGCCTAACAGCGTGCCATGCGCGTGCTCACCGTCACGCTGCGCGACTTCCGCACCTACGCGCGCGCGCAGGCGGCCTTGGGCCCAGGTCTCACGATCGTGCATGGGCCCAACGGTGCTGGGAAGTCGAATCTACTCGAGGGCCTGTACTTCGGCTGCACAGGCCACTCTCTACGCGCCCGCGGCGACCGCGAGCTAGTCCGCTTCGGCGAGCGTGCCACCCGTGTAGAGGTCAGCGTCGCCGACGAGGAGGGGCAGCACGAGCTGAGCGTCGGCTATGCCCCCGGCGAGGGCGCCGAGCGACCCACCAAGCGCATGACACTCGATGGGGCCGACGTCGAGCGCCTGACTGATGTGGAGACCCGCCCATTACTCGGCGTCTTCGTCCCCGATCGCTTGGAGCTGCTCAAAGGTCCCCCCGCGCCGCGCCGTGCTCATCTCGATCGTCTTGTGGCCGCCCTCTGGCCAGCTCGCACCGCCACCCGTCGTGCGTACACGAGCGCCCTGCAGCAGCGCAACGCGCTGCTGGCAGCGATCCGCGCTGGGCGCGGATCGCGTTCCACGCTGCCCACATGGGACCGTGAGCTGGCCCGTCACGCAATCGCACTGCGTGAGGACCGCGCGCGCGCTGTGGAGTTGTTGCACCGCCCGTTCGCCGTGCGGGCTGTCCAGCTGGGCCTGAGCGGCGAGGCGGCGCTGCGCTATCGTCCGCGCTCCCGTGCCACAGAGGTCGAGCAGTTCGTCGCCGAGTTGCAGGAGCGTCTGTCTACGGAGATCGAACGCGGGTTCTGCGCCCACGGGCCCCACCGCGACGAGCTCGCCTTCCTACGCGACGAGCGGGAGCTGCGCAGCTATGGCTCGCAGGGCGAGCTGCGCATCACATTGCTCGCGCTCCTGCTGGCCGAGCGCGACGTGCTCGGCTACGAGCGCCGCCGCACCCCGTTGCTGCTGTTGGACGACGTGATGAGCGAGCTCGACCCGCAGCGCCGTGAGCTACTCGCCGTAGAGCTTGCCGGTGCGGGCCAGAGCGTGATCGCCACCACCGACCTGACCCACGTCCCCTCCGCAAATGCCCCCCACGTCACGCGCCTGCGCGTGGCTTCGGGCACGATCCTCCAGGAGGCGCTGGCGGCGTGAGAGACACAAGCCGGACTTCCCCTATGCCGCCCCCCGCGCGGTAGCCCATGGGTCGCCGATGAGCAGAGCGGCCCCACGCCCCATCTCCCTTGCTCTCGAGGGACTCACCGCCACGCTCACCCCGGCCAGTACCCTCGCGCGCGTGCACTCCTGCTGGGAGCTGGCCGTCGGCCCCGCGATCGCCGTGGCCGCCCATCCCACCGCGGAGCGCGACGGGGTCCTGACTGTGCGTTGCGAGGCGGCCGTCTGGGCGCAGGAGCTCGAGCTCCTGGCACCCGAGCTGCTCGGGCGTCTCAACGATGCTCTCGGGGCTGAGCTCTTGCACAAGCTGCGCTGCCGCACCGGCTGAGTGTACTTCAGCTTTTTCCCTGCTATTTACAGGCATTTAGGGCCTTTGCAGAGGTGGGGTGGGAGGCCTCTTGTGCTATCGTTTCACCGACAGCAAACGTGCCCCGGTCCGAGGTTGATCGTACCTGGATTCCGGGGCTTTCTCACGTATTAATGGAGGCCCATTGGCCGCAAGCAGCGATAGCACGGGCGGGCAGATCGACAGGTTCAGGTCCAGCGCCAGTGTCGCCGACTCCTCCGTCGGCCCCGGCGCAAGCTACGACGCCCAGGACATCACCGTCCTGGAGGGACTCGAGGCGGTCCGCAAGCGGCCCGGCATGTACATCGGCTCCACCGGCGTCCTCGGCCTGCACCACCTCGTCTATGAGGTTGTGGACAACTCCGTGGACGAGGCCCTCGCCGGCTTCTGCACCGAAGTGTCGGTCACGCTCCACCCCGACAACTCCGTCACCGTGCGCGACAACGGCCGCGGGATCCCCGTGGCTTTGCATGAGAAGGAGGGCCGCCCCGCCGTCGAGGTGGTGCTCACAGTGCTGCACTCTGGGGGTAAGTTCGGGGATGGCGGCGGATACAAGGTCTCCGGCGGGCTGCACGGCGTGGGGGTCTCGGTCGTCAACGCCCTCTCCGAGCTCCTGCGTGTCGAGATCGATCGCGATGGGCACACCTGGACGCAGGAGTACTCCCGCGGCGCCCCCCAGGGCGAGCTGCACAAGGGCGAGCCGCTCGCCAAAGGCGCCCCCACCGGCACCACCGTCACCTTCCTTCCCGACGCCGACATCTTCGAGACGCTCGACCTGGACTTCCACACCCTGGAGGAGCGCCTGCGCGAGACGGCCTTCCTCACACGCGGGCTGAAGATCTCGATCGTCGACGAGCGCGGCGAGGGCCATTCCGCGGAGTTCCGCTACGAGGGTGGGATCGAGGACTTCGTCAGCTACCTGAACGAGAACAAGGACACCGTCCACCGCAAGGTCGTGTTCTTTGCCGGCGAGAGCGAGGAGGGCGCCGTCGAGGTGGCGATGCAGTGGAACTCCTCCTACCAGGAGTCGGTCCACTCATTCGCCAACAACATCTCAACGCGCGAGGGCGGCAGCCACCTCTCGGGCTTCCGCTCCGCGCTGACCCGCACACTGAACAAGTACGCCCGCGATCACACCCTGCTCAAGGAGAAAGAGGACAACCTCTCCGGCGAGGATGTCCGCGAGGGGCTGACGGCGGTGATCTCGGTCAAGCTGCGCGACCCCCAGTTCGAGGGCCAGACCAAGACCAAGCTCGGCAACCCCGGTATGGCCGGGTTCGTGGAGTCGATCGTCAACGGCGGTCTCGGGGAGTTCCTGGAGGAGAACCCGAGCGAGGCGCGCGCGGTGATCATGAAGTCCGTGCAGGCCCAGCGCGCCCGCGAGGCCGCCCGCAAGGCCCGCGACCTGACCCGTCGCAAGTCGGCCCTCGAGAACTCCACCCTGCCCGGCAAGCTCGCCGACTGCTCGGTCAAGGACCCCTCGCTGGCCGAGCTGTTCGTGGTCGAGGGGGACTCCGCCGGCGGCTCGGCCAAGCAGGGCCGCGACCGCAACACCCAGGCGGTGCTGCCGCTGCGCGGCAAGATCCTCAACGTCGAGAAGAGCCGTATCGACAAGGTCCTCCAGAACACCGAGATCCAGGCGCTGATCACGGCGATCGGCACTGGAGTGCGGGACGAGTTCAACATCGAGAACGCCCGCTACCACAAGGTGGTGCTGATGACCGACGCCGACGTCGACGGCGCCCACATCCGCACGCTCGTGCTCACGCTGCTGTTCCGCGAGATGAAAGAGCTGATCGAGGAAGGCTACGTCTACATCGCCAAGCCCCCCCTCTACAAGCTCAAGCAGGGCTCGCGCGAGCGCTACATCGAGAAGGACTCCGAGCTCGAGGGCATCCTCCTGGCGGACAAGTGGGAGAAGCTCGCAATCTTCGACCGTCACGGAGCCCAGTTCAAGCTGACCGAGTCCCGCTGGCAACTCTTCAACCGGCGCCTGAAGGAGTATGAGGGCTGGTCCTCCGCGCTGCGCGCGGTGCACGGCCACGATGTGGTCCAGTTCCTGGAGGAGTCCGCGCTGCTCGACGAGCAGGTGATGAGCCCCGAGGATGCCATCCAGCTGCTCTCGAGGGTTGGTCTCGAGGGAGAGACGCACGCCACCGAACTGCTCGAGGAGGACCCGCTCGAGCTGCGCGTCAAGGCAGTGGAGGTGGGCACCGGCTTCGCCCGCACCCACCGCATCAAACGTACCCTGTTCGACTCCCAGGAGTACCGCAAGCTGGCAGCAGTGCACAGACAGCTGATCGAGCTAGCCGGAACCCCCGCCTTCGACGTGCGTCTCGGCGACGCCCGCGAGACCGCGCCCTCCTTCGAGGCGCTGCGCCTGGCTGTGATGACGGTCGCCCAGAAGGGCGTCAAACTCCAGCGCTTCAAGGGCCTCGGCGAGATGAACGCCGACCAGCTGGGCGAAACCACGATGGCCTCCGCGACCCGCACGCTTGCGCAGGTCACGCTCGAGGACGCCGCCGCCGCCGACCGCATCTTCTCGATGCTGATGGGCGACCAGGTCGAGCCCCGCCGCGCCTTCATCGAGGACAACGCCCGCACCGTCGCCAACCTGGATGTATAGGAGGTGAGGTATCGCCAGCGCTGACGTCATAAGCGGCGGCAACGTCGAACCGCGCTCGCTTGAGGAGGAGATGCGCACCGCGTACCTCGACTACGCCATGTCGGTGATCGTCGGGCGCGCGCTGCC
>DATMPY010000215.1:0-9180 GCA_035566955.1 Solirubrobacteraceae bacterium
CGATCGCCATCAGGTAGCAGTCGATGCCCGTCGCCCCCGCCACCATCGCGCGGATGAAGCGCTCGTGACCCGGCACATCCACCACCGAGAGGCGTCGTCCCGACGGCAACTCCAGCGACGCGTACCCCAGCTCGATCGACATCCCCCGCGCTTGCTCCTGCGGGAGCCGGTCGGTGTCGACCCCCGTCAGCGCCCGCACCAGCTCCGTCTTGCCGTGGTCCACATGCCCCGCCGTGCCGAGCGTGAGCGGGAGCGCCGCCGCTCTATCGGCCGCGTCTAGCGGGCCCGGGCCACGCACTCGGCCGCCACCGCGATCTCGGCGTCGCTCAATGTGCGTGCGTCGAGCAGCACACAGCCCTCGTGGATGCGCGCGAGCAGCGGCGGATCGCCGGCGCGCAGCCGCGCGGCTAGCGCCTGTGGGCTCGCCCGCGGGTCGGGGGACTTGAGGACGGACTGGTTGGAGGACCGGCGAGCGGACTCGCGGACGGACAGGTCGGGGGACGGGCGAGCGGACTTGAGGACGGACCGGTCGGAGGACGCGCGAGCGGACTCGCGGACCGATTGTTGGGGGGCATGCGAATCGAGCGCCACCGCCGGACCGCTCAGCTCGCATAGCGGCAGCGCCCCACCGCCCACGCGTGCGACCGCCTCCACGATCTCCCCGCCCGTCGCCCGCGCGAGCCGTTCGGTGCGTTGTGCGAGCTGCATCGGGTCCGCGTCGAGCATCGCCAGGACCGGGATCTCGCGGCGGGCCAGATCGGGGTCGCGGTGCAGCAGCAGCGTCGCCTCCAGACCCGCCAGGCACAGCTTGTCCACGCGCAGCGCCCGGGCCAGCGGGTGGGCACGGCACGCATGCACCGCCGCCGCCGCTCCCACGATCAGCCCCGCTTGCGGACCACCGAGGAGCTTGTCGCCCGAGAAGCACGCCAGCGTTGCGCCCCCGGCCAGCGACTCGCGCGCCGTCGGCTCGCCCGCGAGCATGGGGTGCTCCTCGGCGAGCACGCCCGATCCCAGGTCATCGATCACCGGGGGGCCCAGCGCGACCAGCTCTCCAAGCGCCGGGCGCTCCACGAACCCGCTCATGGTGAAGTTCGACTGGTGCACTCGCAGGATCGCCCCCGTGTGCTCCCCGATCGCCGCCGCGTAGTCGCCCGCCCGCGTGCGGTTGGTTGCGCCCACCTCCACCAGCGTCGCGCCCGACTGGGCCACCACGTCCGGGATCCGAAAGCCCCCGCCAATCTCGATCAGCTCTCCCCGCGAGACGATCGCCTCGCGTCCAGGGCCCGCGAGGGCACTTACCGCGAGCAGCACCGCCGCCGCCCCGTTGTTGACTACCAGCGCATCCTCCGCCCCCGTCAGCTCGGCCAGCAGCGACTCCACCCGACGGCCCCGCCGGGAACGCTCCCCGCGCGCGAGGTCCAGCTCCAGGTTCGAGTAGCCCCGCGCCGCTTCCACCACTGCCGCGATCGCCGCCGGGGCCAGCGGCGCGCGGCCGAGGTTCGTGTGCACGATCACCCCCGTCGCGTTCAGCACCCGGCGCAGCGAGGGGCGCAAGCGCGCCCGCGCGCCGGCGAGGAGATCGGCCTCGCCGACGTTCCTACCTGACGCCTCCGCGAGGATCTCGCGGCGCCGCTCGGCGAGCTCCACGCGGGCCACCGCTGTGGCGAGCCGATCGACCGATGGCAGCGCGCGTAGGCGGTTCGTCGTCTCCTCGGTCATCGCGCGCGCTCTTTCTCTATCTCTCTATCTTGCGGATCGATTCTCAGCGATGAGCGGAACGGCGAAGGAGTCGAACCTTCCCACCGTGGGGCTGCCACGGCTCTCCGGCTTTGAAGGCCGGGTGGGGCACCAGCCCCGGCCGCTCCCCGCACGCCCGCGTGGCGGGGGGACCGATGATACTTGTGCCGGCCCTCAGCTCACCTGGATCGCGCCTGCCGGTCCCGCGGCCATCCTGCCGATAACCGGGCCCGGCAGCTCGCTCGCCCTGTCCGGTGGCACGGCCACGAGCAGCCCGCCCGAGGTCGTCGCGTCCGCCAGCAGCCAGCGGCGCCACGCGGGGACGTCAGCCGCGAAGCTCGTGAAGGCCGCCGCCCACTGCGCCGTGCGGCGTGTGCCGCCCGAGACCCCGCGCTCGTACTGGAGCAGCTCGGCCGCCCCCGGAAGGGCCGGCACCGCCGCGGCATTCACCTCGGCGGCGAGGCCGCTCTCGCGCGCGATCGCGTGCAGGTGCCCCAGCAGCCCGAAGCCCGTCACGTCCGCCGCCGCGTGCGCGCCGGCAGCCAGCGCGCACCTGCTCGCGTGCTCGTTGAGCGCGCTCATCACCTCGATCGCGCGCGCCAGGAGCTCCTCGGACACCTCCCCGTGCTTGGCTACCGTCGCGATCGCGCCCGTCCCGAGCGGCTTGGTGAGGACGATCGCATCCCCCTCCCGCGCCCCGCTGTTGCTCAGCATCCGCGCGGGATCGATCGTGCCGGTGACCGCGAGCCCGAACTTCGGCTCGGGGTCGTCGATCGAGTGCCCGCCCACCAGCAGCGCCCCCGCCTCGGCCAGCACCCCCAGCGCGCCGTCGAGGATCGCTCGCAGGACCTCGCCGCCGAGGCGCTCCAGCGGGAAGCCCACGATGCTGAGCGCCGACAGCGGGGTGCCGCCCATCGCATACACGTCCGACAGCGCGTTGGCCGCCGCGATCGCCCCGAAGGCGCGGGGGTCGTCGACGATCGGCGTGAAGAAGTCCACCGTCTGCACCAGCGCCAGCTGACCGATCTCCGCTCGATCGCCGAGCCTGACCACAGCGGCATCGTCTCCCGTCCGGATCCCGACCAGCACCCGCTCATCGCGCGGGAGGTCCAGCCCCCCCAGCAGCTCATGCAGATCCGCCGCCGGCAGCTTGCACCCGCAGCCCGCGCCGCGCGCGAGCGAGGTCAACCTCAGCGTGGAGCGACTCAATTAACCTTCTCACCCATGGGAGCGATACGCATGGCCGCGCTCGCGGCCGCGGCAATCGTACTCGGTGCGGCCGCCCCCGTGCCGTCGCTCGCCGCGGCCACACCCCCAGTGAGCTCTCCCGTCGGAGATGCCCGCGTGATCGGGACGTTCGCCATGTCCGCGCAGATCACCGCCGCGCGCAACGTGCGCGGCGAGCACGTTGGGCAGGTGCTTGCGCGCACCTGGGTGCTGAGCGCTCAGGAATGCGCTGTAAGCGTCTGCCCGTCGCTCACTCTGGAACGCGAACGCGAAGCCGGCATTCACGAAACGCTCACGCTGCTGCGTACCGGCCCCGGCAGCTACGCGGGCAGCTCCACCTTCTATGTTCCGCTCCGCTGTCACCGCAGGGTCCACCCGCGCGGCGCCCGCGCGCCCTTCACCATCGAGCTCGCCGTCGCCAGCCTCGAAACGGTGCAGGAAATCGCGTTCGCGCGGCAGATCACCGCCACCTATATCAACCCCCGGCGCTTCGACGCCACCCGCTGCCCGCTCGGGCCGAGCCACGACGCCGCCACCTACACCGGCAGCGCCACCACCCCCATCCCCGCGCCGGAAGCCCCCGTCCCACCTCCACCCGCGCCGTAGGCTATCGAGGCTCGAACCGCAGCGTCCGCAGCACCTCGCTGAGATCCCGCGCCAGTTGCGCGCGGCTCCGGCCCTCCGGGTGGATCACCGCGTACAGGCAGAGCGGGCGGCCACCCGCGGTGAAGAAGCGCTGGCAGCCCAGCTGCCCGGGTCGGGTGACCTGCAGCTGATTGGGCTGGAAGTCGCTCGCCCGCAGCTCCACCGGCCTGCCTGCCGGGGCGAATAGGCCGTGCCCCGGGCGCACCACCGCGTCGCCGCGGTACTCCACCAGCGACGCGAACGCGTCGTCCGGGCGCATCCGGCCCGTCGCCGCCGCGCCGAAGTCCCCGTCCCCATCCTCCAGCGGGAACGTCGCCACGTGCAGCACCGGCGCGGACTCCCCGCGGCGGAAGATCCGCGCCTCCCACCCCTCCGGGGCCCCGATCGAGCGGCCGTGACCGACGATTCTCATGCGAGCCACACAATCACAAGCGCCGCCAGCAACAGCTCCACGGCGGGGGTCGCCCGGCGCACCGGGCGCTCCAGCGCGCCCAGCACCCGATAGAGGTCGCGCAGGCCCTGGCCGTCGCGCACCCCGCGCGCGGGCAGCAGCGCGAGTGCCCGCACCGCCCCGAAGGAGGCGCCGATCGCGGCCCCCACCGCCGGATCGCCGCACAGGAACGCCGCCCCCGCGGCCGCGTAGATCGCCGCCGCCGTCACGATCGTCGCCACCCCCAACCCCAGCTGGGCGCCGAACGCCACCCCGTACACCCAGCCGCGGTAGCGCCCCAGCCAATCCTCGTTGACCTGCCTGCGCGTGCTCGGCAGGCGCGCGCGCAGCGGGGTCGTGTCGTAGAGCAGCGCTAGCGCGAGCGCCGCCAACAGCGCGATCGCCCGCCAGCCCCCGCCCCCCGGCAGCAGCGCGCCGAGCGCCGCGAGCGCAGCCCCCGCCGCGGCGCCCGCCGCGATCGAGCCCACCGCGAAGGCGCTCGCCGTCACCCTCCATGAGAATCCCCGGCTCCGCTCGCCGAGCGGAGTGATGCTCGTGAGCATCGACTGTCCTCAGGGGGACCACGCCGCGCGCACGGCGCCGAGGACCGCCAGTACACAGCCCACGACCGCGAACTCCACGCCGCTCACCACCGGCCCCCGGGGTCGGTCTGGTCCCCCGCCGGGTGGCGGTCCGCCAGATCCGCAGCCGGGTGGTGGTCCGCCGGGTAGAGGCTCGGGTGGCCCGCCCCAATCCCCGCCACCGCGAGCGCCTGCTCAGCTCGCGCGGCGCGCTCGCTGGTCGTGCGTGCCCGTTCCGGAGTCCCGGGGGCGGGGGCCCGCGAGCCGCCCAACCCCGAGCGTGCGGGATCGGCGTCGGCTCCCGAGTCCGCGGACAACCCGCCTGCCGAGCCTGAGTACGGGGCTCCGGCCGCAGCATGCGCGGCGTCGGCCACCGCCTGCTCGACCATCGCCACGATCTGCTCCCAGCTGCCCGCGCTCCCGCGGCCCGCGACCCATCCCGTACGGCCGTCCACCAGCACGAAGTGGGGCGAGCCCGGCACCGCGTAGTCCCGCCACGCCTCCGTGGAGAGCAGCACCTCGCGGCCCGCAGGCGCGAGCTCGTGCAGGCGAGCCGTGCTCTCCCGCTCCGGGCCCTTGGCCACCACCACCAGCCGTGCCCCTGCCGGCACACGCGCGTGCTCGTGCAGGGCGTCCCACAGCGGGCCACACGCCGCGCAGCCACTGCTCAGGAACGCCAGCAGCGTCGTCGGCGAGCCCGCCCCGAGGCGCACCTTCACCGCGTCCCCCGCCAGCGTCCGCCCGGCGATGTCCCGCGCGCGCTCGCCCCCGTCCGGCGATGCTACGGGAGCGCCGGACTGCCCCTCCGCCTCGGGGTCGCGCGGTTCGAGCGCCGCCAGGCGCCTGAGAATCTCCGCGTGGCTGCGCAGCAGCGCCACCACGAACACCGCCACCACCGCCAGCAGCGCCGTCTCGAGCACAAGCAGGACCGTGGTCATCTCACACGCCCCCCGCGCCCACCAGCTGCTTGGCGGGCGGTTCCAGGCACGGCGCCTCGTGGGCGCACACCGCGTCGTCCACGCTCACCGACGAGCTGCAGTTGAGCGCCGGTATCGAGCCCGGGTTCTGGCAGGTCACCATCCGGCACACCACCGGGGTGACGCCCGCCAGGTGGGTGTTGCACTGGCCGTAGCGGAACACGTTGCAGTTGACCCGGCGCTCCGCGCAGGTGCCGTTCGCGCACCTGCACCCCCCCGGGTAGGGGCTGCCGGGGATCGCGTTGCAGTCCACGTAGTAGCGCACCCCCTGGCCCGCGCACAGCTGGCGGCCGCTGTAGTCCGTGCACATCCACCACCCCCCCGCGAACGTGTCCGGCGGGCACCGGTTCAGGCCCCTGTTGATCTCGCAGCAGAACGCCGTGTACCCGTCCGCACACTCGCCGCTCGCGCACTGCGAGGGCAGGATCACCGCCAGCGCCGTTTCCGGGCGCAGCAGGTAGCGCAGCGGGGCCACGCTGAGCGCCGAGCCGACCAGCGCTATCCGCACCAGTGCCGAGCGCCGCGAGACGCGCTGCTCGAGGAACGTCGCCGACGCCCCCACCAGCCGCTCGCTCAGCGGGCCGCCCGATGCAGGCGTGAGCGTGGGCTGTGCCCACGCCGCCAGGTCCCCGGAGCCGGCGGGGTGCCCCCACGCCGCGCGCTCGTGCGCGACGGCCTCCCCCGCGGCGGCGCGGCCTCTGAACACGCGCCTCCAAAGGGCCGCGAGCACGCACGCCCCCGCGAGCAGGACCAGCATCGTGCCGGGATCTTCGCGCGCGAGCTGGGCTGGGCTCGGCGGCGCCCCCGCGGCCGCGATGGCGGCGCACAGGGCGCCCAGCGCGTTGAGCGCCACGTGCACCCGGGGCGGTGGGCCGCCGTCCCGCTCGCCGAAACAGCCACAGTCCTCCGCCGCCGTCGCGCCCAGCCGCTGGGCGACGAGCGCAAAGCCAGCGAACAGCCCTGCCACGATCATGCCCCCGACCCGCACCGGCGCGAGCAGCGCCAGCGCCGCGAGCGCCAGCTCGGCCGCTCCCAGCGCGCGCGCCAGCCCCATCCCCGCGGGCGCCCCCAGCCCCTCCAGCGCACGGCTCGCCGGCTCCGGCTGGCGGAGCTTGGACGCGCCCGCCACAGCCAGCACGACCGCGAGCGCCGTTATGCACCACGTCCCCGCCAGGGCAGAGGGCGTCATCGCGGGTATCGTACCCCCCGCTCCCCACGACCCGGCGGGCTCTCTCTCACGGGTTCAGCGCGAGCGCGTTCATCACGTGAACGTAGTACGCGACCGCGTGGGCTTCTGCTTCGGCGAGCTGGGCTTCGAGATGTTCGACACGGTGGAGGATGGGGAGATCGGCAGGGGTGGTGTAGGGCGCGGCGAGCCTCAGGATCAGCGGGGATTCTTCGGCTTCGGGCTCCACCGTGACGTAGTGCCGGTCGAACTGGACGGTGCTCGCCGGCAGCGTCGCGTAGCCCCCGGCCACCCACCCCTCGATGTCGCCGCACAGGTTGGGGGTCGCCAGCGTGGAGAGCCCCACGAGCTTGCTCGCAAAGGTCCTCACCGCGCGCGTGAGCCTGTGATTGCTCCAGCGCAGACCCCTGACCGCGCGCGCGAATGCCGCGATCGGGGTGGCCGCCGTGCGGTAGCCGACGGCGGTCATCGCGCCCACAACCTCGTTGCTGAGCTGTTCGGAGTTATGGTCCTGCGGCGATCCCGCCGCCGCCTGGGGACACTGAGCGGCGATCTGATTCGTGAAGCTCCTGACCGTAGCCAGCGCCCTGTTGACATCGGGGCTGGCCGCGCGCACAAGCGTGTCGGTGGCGCGGGCGAGTGCCTGCGTGGCGGCCACATCGCCCGACTTGGCGAACGCAGCAGGCGGCGCCACCGCCAGCGCCAAGCCGGCAAAGGCAAGCACAACCGACCGCGACACCAACCTCCTACCCATGGCCACAAGGGTAGCTCAAGCCGGCGGCGGCGGCGCCGGTCAAGCTGGACCCGCGGTCATGCGACGAGCGCTACTTCTTGTGCTTGCCCTTATGACCCTTGACCGTCAGGTTGTACGTGTGCGTCGTGGGTGTCCCGCCGAGGGCCGACTGGAAGGTCAGCTTGGCCACCAGATGCACCGTCTTGCCTTTCTTCAACAGCGCCTTGACCTTGTTGGAGAGATGCACCGTCAGCTTCAGCGGCACCCCCGCCGTCGCTTTGGCGGAGGTTTGGCCGGCCACGGTCGTAGAGGGACGGCACTTGCCTTTGATCTTGACCTGACCGTGCTTGCACTTCTTGGACTTCGCGGCCACGGCCGACGTGCTGGCGATTGACGCCGTGGGCACCGTCAGCACCAGGGTGGCCTCGCCAGATTGGGTCGGGACGAACGTGATCGTGACCGTGCCGTTCGAGTTCGAGACGATGCTCTCGATCGTGTAGCTGCTATCGGGGGTCGGTGGTGGGGGAGGTGTCGTTTTGACTGGCGGCGGAGGTGGCGCCGGCGGTGGGATCGCGTCGGCCGCTACGAACGGCTGTGCGTAGACGGATTCTTCGTTGTCCCAGACAAGCCAGCCCCGGCCGTTCGCGCCAACCGAGCTGATGGGGTTGGCAAACAGCCCTATTCCAGTCGTCAGGTAAGACGGGCCGGTCCAGGCAGCTCCCCCGTCCGAGCTGAAAGCGAGCTTGACCCCTTCGAAGCTCGCATACGTCAGGTAGAGGCCGCCACTTCCGTCCTGGGAGAGAGATGGGTTGCTCTCCTGTTCTGTCGAGATCGTCGTCAACGGTGTGTCGAAGTCGCGGTGCGCTTGATCGAATGAGTGATAGACCGTGTAGCCCCTGGTGGTGTCGTTCTCGACTACGCCGAAGCCGCTGGGCCCACCCGCAACCGCGGGGTTGCTGACTTCGCAGTCGGCGTGTGTGAGTTCTGTCTGCCAAGCGCTTTTTTCTTTCTTCGGGGAGATCGCGTAGCTGTTTTCCGCGCTCTGGAGGCCTTCGCCGAAGACAAAGGCCAACTGATTCTCGAAGCCTTCGCCTTTGCATTCAGTCTGCGACGAGGACACAATGTAGATCCCGAGGATGCCGGCTTTTGGTCCGCTGGCGATCGACGCGTAGGAGTCTCCGGCCTGGCCTTCTTTTTCCAATTCCCTTGCGAGCTGCGTCTGCAGCGGAATACTCTGCTCTCCAGTTGGGCAGGAGGTATTGGAGCATTCCTGCGCCGGGTTCAGCGGGAACAGCTCGAAAGCGGCCTGACCGACCAGCGGAGCCCCCCCGCCGAGATTCTGGCCGCCGAAGCCGAGCTCGTTGGTGCCCGGCACCACAACCGCCTGTTCGTCGTCTGCCGGCTTGGCGACGGACTTGCCGGCGAGCACCTGTGCCCATGTCGCGCCGCCGTCGGTCGACTGCCACTCCTGCGTGGGCTCAAATTCGTTGCCTTTGACGGCGAGTTCGCCGGCGAACAGCAGTACCGTGGAGCCGTCGAGGAGCACCTTGACATGACCAAAGATGATGCCCGGACCGCTTTCGAGTTTCAGCTGCCCCGCATGCGAGCAAGCGGTTGCGCCGACTGGGAGCACGCAATATTCGACCAGTTCCTGGGCGCCGCCG
>DATMPY010000216.1:0-12792 GCA_035566955.1 Solirubrobacteraceae bacterium
CGTCGGGGTGACTATCTACTTTTCAATCCGCGTGTAACCATAGTTACACGCACTCTTGATTTTTCATATCAACGCTCGAGCTCGACTGCCCGCGGAAGAGGACCGACCGTTGAGGTGGATATCTTCTTTTTGATCAGCGTATAACTATAGTTATACGCACTTTTATTTTTGTATATGTACGCCTACCCCTCTTCACAACCTCGCCCCCCAACGCTGCCAGCCCGCCTCAGTGGGCCATGGCGGCGGCGCGGGCGTCGGTGATGGCGCGGGCGCCGTCCTCGCCGACGAGCAGCTCGGGCCGGAGGGTGCCGCTGTTGGGAAGGTCCAGCGCGGGTATGCGCCCGGTGCTGGTGAGGGCAACGTCGAGGGCGATCACCGTGCTCTCGCCCCCGAGCGGGCGGGTGGCGGTGGCGATCACGGTGAGGGAGCCCCCCTCGGCGAGATTGCGGGCACCGGCGAGAACTCTGCGGGCGGCGTGGGGGTGCAGGCCATCGAGGCTGTCGATCAGCACCACGGCGTCCCCACCGCGGGCGGCGACGCGCTTGGCGGTGTCCACGACGTGGGCGACGGTCTGGCCCTGAAGGTCGGGGGACGCGGCGAGGTCAAGGGCGGCGGCGGGCGCGACCGGCCCTTCGCGCCAGGCGGCGATCTCCTCGGGGCGGGCGCCGCTGAGCACGAGCACCACCTCCAGGCCCTCGCGGCCGACGAGCGCACCGAGCAGCCGCCGCAGGGTCTCGGTCTTGCCCGAGCGTGAGGCCCCCACGATCGTCACACGCGAGCCGCGGCCGATCGGGGTGAGCCATTCGATCGCCCCGAGCGTCGGATCTTGACCGTCGAGCTCCAGGCGCTCGGCGGGGTGGGCGGCGGGCAGGTCCTCGTAGCGGGTGCCCTCCGCGACCGACTCGGCGGAGGCGCCGTTGATGGTGTCCACCCGCGCCAGCGAGGGGTAGCGCTCGGAGTGCCGGGGGGTGCGCACAGGACCGCTCACGCGATCCCCGGAGACCAGTTCGCAGCGGCGGACCTGGGCGGCGGAGATGTAGACGTCCTCGTCGGAGGCCTCCGGAGGGGAGACCCGCAGGAACGCGGAGCCGTTGCCGAGCAGCTCAACGACGCCCTCGGCGATGCGCTCCTCGCGGCTCTCGCCCCGGGAGCCGCGCCCGGCGCGCTCCTCGCCGCCGCCCTCCCCGCGGGAACCACGACCGGCGCGCTCTCCGCGGCCCTCCCCACGCGAGCCCCGCCCAGCGCGCTCTCCACGGCCCTCCCCACGCGAACCCCGGGCGATCCGCTGCTCGCCGACATCGGACGTGGAATCCTCCGTTGCCCCCACCTCGCCCACATCCTGCTCCTCAACCTCGGCCGACGCTTTGGCCCGGCGGGCACGCGATGGACGCCGCCGACGCGAGCTGCGCTGCTCGCCCTCTTCGTCGGCATCCTTCCGATCGGCAGCCTCTTCATCGGCGCCGACGGCGCCGTTGCCACCGGCATCACCTCCGCGCGCCACCTCCCCACCGGAGCGCTCGAGGATCGCATCGATCAGATCGGCCTTGCGCAACCGGCGAAAGCCGTCCAGGCCAAGCTGGGTGGCGATCGCGTGCAGGTCTGCCAAGGGACTCGCGTCCAGCTCGGAGCGTTCGAGTACGGCCATGAGGTACCTCTTCTCTGTCGATGTAGGGATTGGGCGGTCGGCGCCCGGCCGCGTTGTGCAGCGGCCGGCACCCGTTGATGCATGACCAGCTTAGAACAATGGATCCTCGGACCACCCGCGGACCGGAGCCCGTCGCGCGGCGCTTAGAGGGAACATTGGTGTCTGAGTTCGTCGGCGAGCGCCAGGTCCCTTTCCGGGAGGCCCGTTGCGCCCGTCAGCGCGGCGCGGACCTGCAGGAAGTCGGCGGCGGCGGCGACGTCGTGGACGCGGAAGATGTGGGCGCCTGCGTCGGCGCCGTGGGCGAGCGCGGCCAGCGTGCCGGCGAGCCGCTCGCGCGGGGGCCGTCGGGTGAGGGCGCCGATGAAGTCCTTGCGGGAGATCGCCATCAGCACGGGCAGGCCGAGCTCGTGCAGCCGCTGCACCCCGGCGAGCAGCTCGATCGTCTGGGCTGGGGTCTTGGCGAAGTCGGGCCCGGGATCGAGGATCAGCTGCTCGCGTGTGACCCCCGCGCGCAGCGCCACCTCGACACGTCCCCGCAGAAAGGCGAGCACCTCCTCCACGATGTCCGCATAGAGATCCGGGTCCTGCCTGCGCGTGCGGGGGGCGGCCGCGGTATGCATCACCACCAGCGCGGCCCCGGTGTCGGCGCAGACCTCGGCCACAGCGGGGTCCCGCAGTCCGCTCACATCGTTGACGATCCGCGCCCCGGCGGCGATCGCGGCGCGGGCGACGGCGGGCTTGTAGGTGTCCACGGAGACGACCACCCCATCGGCTGAACCGCAGTCGCCACGGCCTGGATCGAGGTCCCTCACAATCCGCTCGATCAGCGGCGCAACGCGCCCAATCTCCTCGTCCACCGCAACGGGGGGGCGCCCGGTGGTGGCGGACTCGCCGCCGATGTCGAGAATGTCCGCGCCTGCCGCGACGAGCTCCTTGGCGAGCGCGACTCGCGCCTCCAGGTCGGGGTAGCGCCCGCCATCGCTGAAGGAATCCAGAGAGGCGTTGACCACCCCCATCAGCAGCGGACGCTCGCCGAGCTCCAGCACGTGGTCGCCGGCCTGCAGGCGGTGGCGATAGGCGATGCTCACTCCGGCACGATCCCCTCGGCGCGGGCCTCCTCGGCGAATCGCTCAACCTCCGCCCGTGTGCGCTGCTCACTCCAGCCCAACTCACGCGCAAGCACATCGGCGACCCGATGCACGGGCGGGGATGCGTCCTCCAGGGCCCGCGCGGCGAGCAGCCCAAGGCGGGTGCGGCGCAGGAGCACGTCGCCCACGCTGCGGGCCTGCTCACGGCGAGCCGCGAGGGCCACCTCGGCGAGCAGGTCGGGCAGGCCGGGCACGATCGGCTGGGCGAGCTCCCCGCGCTCGGCGGCGAGGGCGAGCACTTCGTGGGCGGCGTACCCGTAGCGGGCGGCCAGCGCGGGGTAGGACTCCTGCGGCACCCCCTCCACGCGGGGCAGCTCGTCCACCGCGATGGCCTGCCCGAGGGGGATCTCATGGGTGCGACAGGGGGCCTCGCGGGCGTCGCGCTCCACCAGCCGATCCACGGTGAGCTTCGCCATCCGCCGCCAGGTGGTGAGCTTGCCCCCGGTGATCGTGATCATGCCGCTGGAGGTCTCGTACAGCTCGGCCTTGCGCGAGATGTCAACCGACTTGCGCGAGTCCCCGGTGGAGATCAGCGGTCGCACCCCGGCGTAGGCCCCGGTCAGGTCCGCGGGACTCAGGGAGGTGGCGAAGAAGGAGTTGACGGCCTCCAGCAGGTACTCGATGTCCTGCGCCGAGGGGTGAATGTGCTCGAGGCTGCCCTCGTAGTCGTTGTCGGTGGTGCCGACCAGGGTGCGGCCCAGCCAGGGCAGCGCGAAGATCGAGCGCCCCTCCCCTGCGGGCACGATCGCGCCCCCCACCAGCGGCAGATCCTCGTGGCTGAGCGTCAGGTGGGTGCCCCGACTCGGCCTGATGCGAGGCACGTCGGCCTCGTCGTGGAGCTCCCCGGGGCGCAGCTCGTCGGCCCACACGCCGGTGGCGTTGACCACGTTCGCGGCGCGCACCGCGAGCTCCTCCCCGCTCTCCAGATCGATGGCGCGCGCCCCCCGCGCGCGACCGTCGCCTTCGAGCAGGCCCACCACCCCCACCCGGTTGGCGCAGACCGCCCCAAAGCGCTCCGCCTCCCCAAGCACGGTCAGGACCAGGCGGGCGTCGTCGGTCTGGCAGTCGTAGAAGAGGTAGCCACCGGTGGGATCGCGCGGGGCGAGCGCGGGCAGCAGCTCCAGCACCTCCTCCCCGGAAATCATGCGGTGGCGCTCCGGGCTCCAGGAGCGATCGGCGGCTGTCCCCTCTCCAGCGCCGTCACTCCCCCTGGCCCCCTCGCCGGCGCCGCCGCGACGTCCGCGACGCCCTTTCCGGCGGCCCCGCTCGACGGACATCACGTCGTAGAGGTTCAGACCCATCCCCATCAGACGGTCGGGGCGGGCGCCGTCGAAAGCGGGTACTACCAGTGGCAGGGGGCGCACCAGGTGGGGCGCGAGCTTGACTAGCAGCTGGCGCTCCAGCAGCGCCTCGCGCACCAGCCCGAGGTCGAAGTTCTGCAGGTAGCGCAGGCCACCGTGCACGAGCTTGCTGGAGCGGCTGGAGGTCCCTGCGGCGTAGTCGGCGCGCTCCAATAGCGCCACGGAGTAGCCGCGGGTGGAGGCGTCCAGCGCGACCCCCGCTCCGGTGATTCCGCCGCCGACGACCAGCACGTCGAACTCGCTGTCCACCAGCGCCCGCAGAGCGTCGTTGCGATCGATCACGAGCGCCAGTCTCGCAGAGCTTGCGCAGGCGACGCCCCCGCCGCCCTGGGCGGCGGATACCGGCGGGCCAGAGCGCGACCGGACAAGCTCCGAAGAGGAGAGGCGCTGGAACTGCTCCCCGTGCTCGCTGGCCATCTCCGATCGGCCGCGAGCTCACGGTGGGTGCGCTCGGCCGGCGCCGGGCGAGCCGGGCTGCTCAGGCCCTGCAGCGGCGCCGGCGGTGGGCGGACCGGCGCGAGCGATGGTGATGCCCGCCGCGAACAGTTCGCGGGCAGACGCCGCGGTTGAGTCCCCCCGCGGAGGCCAGCGGTGGACCGACGCCGAAGAAGTTGGCGACCGCGGCGTCTGCCACCCGCACGTACACCCCTGGGTAGCCCACCTGGGCGCAGCCGTTGCCGAAGTCCACCAGTCCCAGCAGCACGTCGCCGCTGGGCTGGCCCACACCGCCCTGCCCGGGGACGATCAGCGGCCCGCCGCTGTCCCCGTAGCAGGAGTCGGTGCGACCCTGACCTTCTGGCAGCGCGCCTCCCGCGCAGAGCATCCGCGGGGTGATCGGCTGTTCGATCGTGGCGTACGCTTCTTCGCAGAGCCCCGTGGGCACGAGCGGCACGAGCGCCTTGTGCAGGCGCCGCGGGTAGCTCGGCGGGTCGCCCGGCTGCGGGGTCAGGTCGCCCCACCCGCTGACGGTCGCCTGCACCGGCCTGGCGTTCGCCTGGCTGGCGCGGCCCGTCGCGGAGAGGCGCGCGGCAAGCGCCGTGTCGGGAACCAGCGGGGCGATCGCGTCGTGGCCATCCAGCGCCGGGGCCGCCCCGCTCCACAGGGGGTGCGCGAGCCGCAGCACCCCCACGTCGTAGTCGCTCGTGGCGGGGTTGTAGGCGGGATCGACGGTGACCGCCACCACGGGGTCGCGCACGCTCCCGGGGTCCGTGGGCTCGAGGTAGGTGGAGCCCGCGAGCACCTCGATTTCCGGGGGCGGGCTAGGGTGCCCCCGTTCGCCGATCAGGCAGTGCGCCGCGGTCGCCACGCTCTTTGCCCCAAGGATCACCCCGCCGCAGAAGAAGCCCTTGGCGGGCGACCCGGCCCGCGGGTCGTAGAGGGCGACCTGAAAGGGGAATTCGGAGATCGACGCCTCCGTGCCGTCGACCACGCTCGCGTGGGCCACCACGGGACCGCTCGACGGCCGCAGGGGACCGCCCTGCGCGAGCGCCGAGCCAACCGCACCCACTCCCAAGACCCACAGCACGGCCGCCGTCGCCCCCGCAGCGTAAACACGCTGGAGTGCGGTACCGTGACCGTTCATCCCTCTCAGTTGAGAGTAGAGTACATTTGACGAACGCGCAACCCTGGCGATGAAAAAACACCACGGTTGTGAGGATCGTCGCCGATCGAGTGTGTGCACCCGCTCCAGTCGGCACAATCCTCGTCATCGCGGTCCGTGCGGGATACCCCACCGGGACCGTAGGTGAACTACTAGTGGAACTCCGCGCTGAGCGCGCGGGCGCTCAGAGCTGCGCGAGCTCGGCGGTGATCTCGCTGACGGCGGACTTGGCGTCGCCGAACAGCATCGCGGTACTGGGATCGAAGTACAGCTCGTTCTCAATCCCCGCGAAGCCGGGGTTCATGGAGCGCTTGATCACGATCACCGATGTGCTGTCGGACACCTCGAGGATCGGCATCCCGTAGATCGGCGATGAGGGGGTGTTCTTGGCGGCGGGGTTGGTGACGTCGTTGGCGCCGATCACCAGCGACACGTCGGTGCGCTGGAACTCGGGGTTGATGTCGTCCATCTCCTTGAGCTGGTCATACGGCACGTCGGCCTCGGCGAGCAGCACGTTCATGTGCCCCGGCATCCGCCCCGCCACGGGGTGGATCGCGTACTTGACGTCGACCCCCCGCGCCTCCAGCTCGCTGGCCAGCTCGCGCACGGCGTGCTGGGCCTGGGCGACCGCCATCCCGTAGCCGGGGACCACCACGACGCGGCTGGCGTAGGCCAGCTGGATCGCGGCGTCCGCGGCGGTGGTGGAGCGCACGGTGCCCGCGTGCTCACCCGCACCGGAGGCGCCCTCCACGGCGCCGCCCCCGCCGAAGCCTCCGGCGACGATCGCGGGGATCGAGCGGTTCATGGCGGTGGCCATCAGGTTCGTGAGGATCGTGCCCGAGGCCCCCACGATCATGCCCGCCACGATCAGCGCGGGGTTGTTGAGCGCCATCCCCGTGGCCGCGGCGGAGAGGCCGGTGAAGGCGTTGAGCAGCGAGATCACCACGGGCATGTCCGCCCCCCCGATCGGCAGCACCACCGCGTTGCCAAGCAGCGCCGCCACCACCAACATGCCGATGAACAGCGCTTCCGAGTGGGCCCCCGCCACGAGGTCGATGCCGGCGGCGAGCGCGAGCACGAGCAGCACGAGGTTGACCACCTGCTGGGCGGAGCCGAAGGAGATCGGGCGCCCGGGGATCACTTCCTGGAGCTTGCCGAACGCGATGTTGGAGCCCCAGAAGGAGATCGAGCCGACGACCGCGGCGAACACGGAGAAGAGCGCCACGTACGTGGGGACCCCCCCGATGTGGATCGTGGCACCCGGCTGGACGATCAGTCCGCTTGCGCCCACCCTCACTTCGCTGCCCGTCTGGAGCGTGTGCGAGCCGTAGGTGGAGCCATAGTGGCGGAACTCCACCCAGGAGATCAGCGCCACGGCGCCGCCCCCCACGCCGTTGAAGAGGGCCACCATCTGGGGCATCGCGGTCATCTTCACGTTGCGCGCCGCCGGGACTCCCACGACGGCGCCCAGCGCGAGGCCGAGCGCGATCAGGCCCCAGTTGCCCTCGCCGGGGCTCAGCAGGGTGGCGATCACGGCGATCGCCATGCCCACCGCCGCGATGCGGTTGCCCCGGACCGCCGTGGTCGGCCCCGAGAGACCGCGCAGGCCCTGGATGAAGAGGGCGAAGGCGATGATGTAGAGAACGTAGATGAAGCTTTCGCTCTGGATGAACGATGTGGCCAGCGGTGGAGCGATCACGATCCTCCCCCCTGTCCGCCACTCCCGCCCGCGCCGCTTTTCCCGTCCAGGCTGGCTCCCCCCGCTCCACCTTCCGCGCCGGCCGCGCCGCTTCCGGCACTCGCATCAGCCCCCCCGCTCGCCGCGCCCGCCCCCGCGCCTTTGCCCGCGCTCGCATCACCCGCAGACTCCAAGGCGGGCTTGGGCTTCGGCCTGGACTTGAACATCTCGAGCATCCGGTCCGTCACGAGGAAGCCACCGACGATGTTGATCGTGCCGAACGCCACCGCGATCACGAGCAGCGCCTTGCTCAGGCCATCGAGGCCGGGGAGGCCAAGCAGGATCAGGCCTCCCAACAGCACGATCCCGTGGATCGCGTTGGTGCCCGACATCAGGGGGGTGTGCAGGGTGTTGGGGACCTTGGAGATCACCACGAACCCGATGAAGCCCGCGAGCACGAGGATCGCAAGGTTGGTGGTGAGGACGCTGGCGAGGATCATGCGGAATCTCCAGACGGCGTCCCACCGGTGAGACGCAGCCCGTCGCTGGTGGGAACGCTCGCGCGAATCATGCCGGGGTCCCCTCGCCCGCCGCCGCATCCACCGCGGCCTTCGCTCCGGGGTGCACGATCTCGCCCTCGCGCACGATGCAGGCGCCCTTGACGATCTCATCCTCGAAGTCCAGGTGCAGTGCCCCATCCTCGCCCACGAGCAACTCCAGCAGGGCGAGCACGTTGCGGGCGAACAGCGCGGAGGCGTGCTCGGGCAGCGTGGCGGGCAGGTTGAGCGGGGCCACGATGCTCACGTCGTGGCGCACCACCGTCTGCCCGGGCTCGGTCAGCTCGCAGTTGCCCCCCGCCTCCCCCGCGAGGTCCACGACCACCGAGCCGGGCTTCATCCCCCGCACGGCCTCCTCGGTGACGAGCTTGGGGGCGGGGCGCCCGGGGACGAGGGCAGTGGTGATGACCACGTCGAAGCCCTTGATGGCGTCGGTCAGCGCCTGCTGCTGCTGGGCGCGCTCCTCCGCGGTGAGCTCCCGCGCGTACCCCCCCTCGCCGCTCGCCTCCAACCCCAGATCGAGCCACTGCGCCCCCAGCGAGCGCACCTGCTCGGCCACCTCGGGGCGCACGTCATAGCCCGTGGTGCGCGCCCCCAGGCGTTTCGCGGTGGCGAGCGCCTGCAGGCCCGCCACCCCGGCGCCCAGCACGAGCACCTTCGCCGGGGGGATCGTGCCCGCGGCGGTCATCAGCATCGGGTAGAAGCGCCCCATCTGCTCCGCTCCCAGGAGCGCCGCGCGGTAGCCCGCGACGTTGCTCTGGGAGGAGAGCGCGTCCATCGACTGCGCCCGGGAGATACGCGGAATCGCCTCCATCGCCAACGCGGTCGCCTTCGCGTCCGCCAGCGCGCGCGTGCTCTGGGGGCTGGTGAGCGGCGCCAGGAAGCCGATCAGGATCGAGCCTGGCCCCAGCAGGCCGATCTCCTGGGCGCTGGGGGGGGCGATCTTGACCACCGCCTCCGCGGCCCACACCCGCGCGGGGTCGTCGACCAGCTCGGCCCCGGCCTGCACGAAGGCGGCGTCGGGCAGCAGCGCCCCGGCACCCGCGCCACGCTGCACGAGGACCTCCAGGCCCCTGGACTTCAGCTTGCCGACCACCTCGGGGACGAGCGCAACCCGGTGCTCGCCCGCGGCGGTCTCCTTCGGGACACCAACCACCATCTCGGGCCGGGAACGTATCCGATCGAGCGGACAGGCGCCACCTCGTCCTCCTCCACCTCCCCTCCGCGGGGGCCGCGCCGGCCACCGCGGAACCTGAGGCACGCGCCGGCTGGCCACCCCGCGACCCGCGGGCCGCAGGCCGGCAGGCCGGAGGCGATCCCAATCAAAAACCCCCAGACGTGTCACCATGAAGCAGTCCACGCGGCCCACCCATGACCGTCAACCTGACCCGTATCTACACCAAGCTCGGGGACTCCGGGGAGACCCATCTCGGGGACATGAGCCGTGTCTCCAAGCTGCACCCCCGGGTGGAGGCGTATGGCACGGTGGACGAGCTGAACTCGGTGCTCGGGGTGGCGCTTGTGCAGCCGGGGCTGCCCGCGCGTCTGGGGGAGTGGCTGCGCCGCGTGCAGAACGACCTGCTCGACCTCGGGGCCGACCTGTCGGTGCCCGCCAGCGGGGACGGTCAGCGCGAGCGGTTGCGGATCGTCCCCGCCTACACCAAGTGGCTGGAGGGGGCGTGCGACGAGGTCAACGCGAAGCTCCCCCCGCTGCGCTCGTTCGTGATCCCCGGGGGAACCCCCGCGGCGGCCCACCTGCACGTCTGCCGCACCGTCTGCCGCCGCGCGGAGCGCCGAGCGCTCGGCGTGGAGGACGCCAACCCCGAGGTGGTGTGCTACCTCAACCGCCTCTCCGACCTCTTGTTCATCCTCGCGCGCGCCCTCAACGAGGAGGAGTCCGAGTCCCTCTGGGATCCCGGTGCGCACGGGGCGACACCCGCCCCCTGACCGTCGGAGCGTTGAGGAGCACCGCGTCGCGCAACCGGATCGCGTAGACGTGCTCGGCGAGCGCCCACGTGGCCGCTAACCCGGCAGCGCACAATACGGCCGCCCACGCCGCCCAGGCGATGCTCGGCTGCTCGGAGGAGCCCGTGGGCGCCTCAGCCGATCGGGAACGGCGCGCGGGCGAGCGCGGTGAGCGCCTGGGCGGTGACCCACACCGGAGTCTGGGTGCTGGTGCGGGAGTAGCGCACGCTGCCGTTGGGGGCTACGAGGCTCTCCAGGTAGCCCAGCGGGGAGCGGCTGCCATGGCGATGGAGCGCTTCCACGTTGTACCCCGCGGCGGCGAATGCCTGGACGGCCCAGGCGGTGGACTGGGCGTTGGATTCGCCCCCGCGCCGGGCGGGGAAGCCGCCATCGGGGTTCTGGGCGCCCACGAGGAAGGCGAGCGCGTGCGCGATCGCGGCGCCGCCGCCAGCCGAGCGGCTGGCTCCGGCGTCGATCAGGCCCTGGAGCGCGGCCGCGGTGTCGTCCACGTCGCTCGCTCCTCCCCGACCGATCGAAGATCGGCCAGCGAAGTTGAAGCCCCCGTCGGCGTCCTCCTGGCGGACGATCCAGGCGCCCGCGGCGCGCACAGCGGGGTCGCCGGCGGAGTGCCCGGCGGCGCGCAGGGCGAAGATGGCGAAGGCGGTGAGGTTGACCTGGTTGGAGAAGGAGCCATTGCTCCGGCGGTAGCGCAGCAGGTTCCCCAGCAGGTTCTTCCCCGCGAGCGAGCCAACGGGGGCTCCACACGCGCGCAGCGCGAGGATCGTGCGCTCGTCGTCGCCGGGGCCTTCGAGCGTGCCGGCCTGCGACGCCAGCGCGTTCAGGGCGGAATGGCCGTCGCGGCGCACGCTCTGCGGGTTGCGCTTCGCGGCGGCGAGGCCGATGGCGGCCCACGCGGTGTAGAGCTCGCTGCTGGGCTGCCCCGGCCCGCTACCCCATCCCCCGTTGGGGTTCTGGGCGGAGGCGAGGTAGGCGAGCTCGGGGGCGACGTTGATGCGCGCCGCGGAGGCGGTAGGGCCCGGGACGCCCGCGCGGGCCATCAAGGCGGGGGGGCTGGGGACCCCCACGCGGACAAGGGAGGCAGTGGGACTGGAGACAAAGGCGGTGGGGCTGGGGACCCCCACGCGGACAGGCGAGGCAGTGGGACTGGAGACAAAGGCGGTGGGGCTGGGGACCCCCACGCGGACAAGGGAGGCAGTAGGACTGGAGACAAAGGCGGTGGGGCTGGGGACCCCCAGGCGGACAGGCGAGGCAGTGGGACTGGAGACGCCAGCGCGGGCCGAGCCGCCAGGCAACAGCAGAGCGCCGGCCAGACCCAGCGCGACGGCCAGCAGTACGGGCGCACTGGCGGGGGCGGCCTCCCAGTGGATGTCCATGCGGGCGCGCACGCGGGCGAGCACGCGGGCGAGCTCGGGGGCAAAGGCGAGGCCGAAGAAGAAGCTGGCGCCGGCATCCACGAGGTCGAAGGGCAGGGCGGCGCCGCCGGCGATCAGGAGGAAGGCCGCGGGAGTGTGTGTGGCGCCGATGGTCCAGGTGTACACGTTCATGACCTCCTTGGCGGCGAGTGCGGTGAGGGCGCAGGCGAGCGCCAGGGGCAGACGCCCGAGGCGCCGTCCGGTGAGCTGCCCAAGGACGGCGCCGACAAGGCCGACCATCCCCCACGCAACCATCTGCCAGGGGGTGTAGGAGCCCTGACCGAGCATGATGTTGGAGGCGAGCATCCCCATGGCCCCCACCGTGAAGCCGGGGAGGGGCCCGAGGGCGTAGCCGACGACGAGCACGATGGCGGTGATGGGCTTGACTTCGGGCAGCGCCACGAAGGCGTCACGCCCGAGGGCGGCCACGGCGGCGAGGGTGGCCACTACGGCGACCATCCGCGTGGAGGGCCGCGAGCGCTCGTAGGCGATCCAGCCGGCGAGCAGGATGAGACCGACGATCAGGAAGGTGGCGAGTGGCCAGCTCATCGGGCTAATGGAGCTCCCACAAACGTTGTACCCGGAGTGCGGCCCGGAAGCCAGCTCCAGCGCTGGAATCCCGAGCGGGGCTTACGGTGGAGCGTCGCTGGACGACGCATTGGCCCAGTGCCCGCCCGCCGAAGCGACAGGCCCAGGCCGGCGGTATCCAACGCCCGCCCGCCGAAGCGACAGGCTGGCGATAGCTAGGTCGGTGGGAGGGCCTGAGGTGCATATATCTTTTTTTGACTTGCGTTGAACCATCGTTATACGCAAGCCGAATTTTTAATATCGATACCTACCGACCCCTGCCGTAAGTTACTACTAAAGTTATCGCAGGAGTCGTTTTCCCATCGTGTTCACCGGCGGGGTGAGCGCTGTTGGACAGGCGATCCCGAAAGGTGGCGAGCAGCCAGCTCATCCGGCGAGCTCCAGTGGGGGGCGCGCGGCGGAGGACCGACCAGCCAGCAACTCCGCCCCCTCCTCGGGCCGCAGGGCGCCCCCGGCGCCGCCGAGGATGCGGGCGGTCTCGGTGGCGAAGTACCACCCGCCGGCGAGCAGCTCGTGGGCGGGCCCGTCGGCGATCACGCGGCCGTCGGCGAGCAGCACGGCGCGCTCGGCACAGGCGCAGGCGAACTCAGGGTCGTGGGTGGCAACGATCACGGCCTGACCCCGCTGGGCGCGGCGGCGGAGCTCAGCGGCCAACTGGGCCTTGGCCAGGCGGTCCATCCCACGGGTGGGCTCGTCGAGGGCAAGAACGGCGGGGCCCTCCCCCACGCCCTCGCTCAGACCCTCCCCCACATCACACCCCGGACTCTCCCCAAGATCGGTCCCCACACCCTTCCCCAGATCGATCCCCGCACCCTCC
>DATMPY010000217.1:0-8092 GCA_035566955.1 Solirubrobacteraceae bacterium
GGCGGCGACGAGGGGGGCTTTGCGCTGGCGGAGGATCTGGGAGGCGATGTCGGAGCCGAGGTCCTTCTCGGAGGCGGCGCGGGTGACGATGATGCCGGTGGCGACGGAGATCAAGAGCGCGGGGATCTGGGCGGCGAGCCCGTCGCCGACGGTGAGCAGGGAGAAGTGCTGGGTGGCTTCGGCGAAGGAGAGGTGGTGCTGGGCCACGCCCACGACGATCCCGCCGATGAGGTTGATGGCAGTGATGATCACGGCGGCCATGGCGTCGCCTTTGACGAACTTGGAGGCCCCGTCCATGGCCCCGTAGAAGTCGGCTTCCTGGGCGATCTCCGAGCGCCGCGCGCGGGCCTGCTCGTCGGTGATCAGCCCGGCGTTGAGGTCGGCGTCGATCGCCATCTGCTTGCCGGGCATCGCGTCGAGGGTGAAGCGCGCCCCGACCTCAGCAACACGCCCGGCGCCATTGGTGACGACGACGAACTGGATGACGATCAGGATCAGGAAGATCACAAGCCCCACGACGACGTTGCCGCCGACCACGAACTGCCCAAACGCCTTCACCACGTTGCCGGCGTCCCCGGTGGTGAGGATCAGGCGGGTGACGGACACGTTGATGGCCAGCCGGAACATGGTGGTGAGCAGCAGCAGGCTGGGGAAGGAGGCGAAGTCGAGCGCCTTGCCGAGGTACATGGTGGCCACCACGATGGTCAGGGCGGCGGAGATGTTGAGGGTGATCAGCAGGTCGAGCAGCGCGGAGGGCAGCGGGACGACCAGCATGGTCACGACCATCACCACGGCCACCGCGGCGAGCAGATCGGTGTGGCGCAGCAGGCGGCGGACGGTGTCGAGGTTCATGCGAACGCTCCCCTGCGGTGGGTGGACAAGATGGGGTTGCTTTTGGGATCGTCCGCGCGGGTAGGGTCGGCGCCGAGGTGGTGGGCGCGGGGCTTCCTGCCCCGCGGCTCAGCGTGTCGGGCAGACGTGGGCAGGGGTCTCATAGCGCGTATCTCCTCTGGCGGGCGATGCGGTAGACGAAGGCGAGCACCCGCGCCACGGCGGCGTAGAGCTCCTCGGGGATGATCTGGCCGATCTCGCACGAGCCGTGCAGGGCGCGGGCGAGCGGGGGGTCGGAGACGACGGGGACGTCGTGCTCCTCGGCGATGCGGCGGATCTGCAGGGCGATCAGGTCCTTGCCCTTGGCGACCACCTCGGGCGCGGTGCGCGAGCCGTCGTAGCGCAGGGCGACGGCGTAGTGGGTGGGGTTGGCGACGATCACGTCGGCGTCGGGGACGGCGGCCATCATGCGGTTGCGGGCGGCCTGCATCTGGCGGCGGCGCTGGGCGGCGCGGACCTCGGCGGGGAGGCCGTACTGGCGCAGCTCGTCCTTGAGCTCCTGCTTGGTCATGCGCAGCCCGCGCTCGTGGCGGCGGCGCTGCCAGGCGTAGTCGATGGCGGCGATGGCGAGATAGGCGAAGGCGGCGTGCTGGGCGACTTCCATCCCGCGGCGGCCGAGCACGATCCCCAGGGCGCCGGGGGGGATGCCGACTTCCGAGGCGAGGGTGCTCATCCCGGGGAGCAGGGCGAGCGCGGCGACACCGGCGACGAGCCCGACCTTGGCGACGGCCTTGAGGGTCTCGAAGACGAGGTTGGGCCCGAAGAGGTTGCGCATCCCGGAGATGGGGTTGATGCGCTTGAAGTCCATCGTGAGCCCCCGGGGTGCGGGCCGGAAGCCGACCTGGGCGACCCCCGCGAAGAGGCCGGCCCCGAGGCAGATCGCGGCGATCGGCCCAAGCGTGAGGCCGAGGGTGGAGATGCCGGTGTCCAGCAACTGGTGCAGCCCGCCGGCGGTGGTGGCACGGGCGGGCTGGGCGATCTCGGCGAAGATCGCGCGGAAGGCGCTCTCGGCGGAGCTGACGACGGTGGGCCCGAGCAGCGTGATGGCGAACAGCCCGGCGGCGAGCACGAGCGAGCCGCCGACGTCGCTAGAGCGCGCGACCTGGCCCTTCTTGCGGGCGCGCTCGCGGTGCTTGGGGGTGGCCTTCTCGGTGCGGTCCTGGTTGGCCATGGCTCAGGCGACGTGCAGGGCGCCGAGGGCGGCGCCGACGGAGGTGGAAAGCTGATTTGAGATCCAGCCCGCGACAAACGGCATGGAGGCGCCGACGAGCAGCATGGCGACGGCGACCTTGGCGGGGAAGCCGACGGCAAACACGTTGAGCTGGGGCACCACGCGGGAGACGACGCCAAAGGCGACGTCGGTGATCAGCAGGGCGATCAGCACGGGGGCGGCGATCTCCAGGGCTGAGGTGAAGAGGGTGGAGAAGACCTGCTCGGCCCCGGCCACCAGGGTGGTGATCTGGGGGGCGGAGGTAAGAGGAACGAGCTGGAAGGTGCGGCTGAGACCGCGCAGTACCCAGGCTTCGCCGCCGATGATCAGAAAGATGGCGATCCCCACGAGCGAGTAGACGTGGGTGAGGGCGCCCCCCTGGTTGCCGTTGACGGGGTCGATCAGCCCCCCGTAGGAGAACCCCGCGCCGAGGTCGGCGAGCGAGCCGGCCGATTCGACGGCGGCGAACAGCACGGCAAACGAGAAGGCGAAGCCAAGCCCCACGAGCATTCCCTCGACGGTCAGCCCCGCGAGGGCCACGGGATCGGAGGGTATGTGCTGACCACGCAGGGCGATCGGGGCGAGCCCAATCGAGACCCCCACCGCGATGATGCCGCGCACGCGCGGGGGAATCATCGGCGAGGAGAACGGCGGGGCAAGCAGGAACAACGGGGTGACCCGCGCGAGCACAAGGATAAAGCCCGCAAGGCTGTTACCCGCAAGCTGGCTGAGGAGTTGAGTCATTGAAGCTGCGCCGCCTGGCGTGTGGAGAAGGCTGCGGTTAGTGTGGGCTTGCCGGCCGAAGTTTTTGGCTGCACCGAGCCAGGTTGAGTTACCACAGACGAAGTTGTGTGTGGTACACCCGCGAATCGACAATTTCTGAGCAGAGTGCGGTGCATCAGCCGACCATGGTGGGAATGGCGGAGTAGAGGTTGGTGGTGTAGGCAACGAGTTGCCCGAGCATCCAGGGGCCAAGCAGCACCGTGATGACAGCGATCGCGGCGATCTTGGGAATCAGCGTGAGGCTCTGCTCCTGGATCTGCGTAACAGCCTGGAAGATCGAGACAATCAGCCCGACGACCATCGCAGCGAGCAGCATCGGCCCAGCGACCTTGAACGCAAGGCCCATGGCCTGGGAGGCGAGGTTCACAACGGTGTCCTGGTTCATCGGAGGTCGCTCCTAGTCGGTCTCTGGCGGGGGGAGCTCATATGAGGTTTGTTAGGGAGAGTTTTGATTGACACGGAGAGTTGGTTGGGAGAGGTGGGGAGGATGGGAAAGGGAGGGTTCGTGGAAGGTGTCGCGGAAAGGGTTTGTGGGAGGGGGTTCGGGAAAGATTTCGCGGGAAGGTTTCGTGGGAGGGGGTCCGGTGGGAGGGGGTTCGGTGGGAGGGCTTGCCCTCCCACGCCTAACAATCTGGGTGGGTGGGAATCAATGAAAGCTCTGGACGAGTGCCTTGATGACGAGGTCCCACCCGTCGACGAGGACGAACAGGAGGATCTTGAAAGGGAGGGAGATGAAGGTGGGGGGGAGCATGATCATCCCCATGCTCATCAGGGTGGAGGAGACGATCAGGTCGATGATCAAAAAGGGCAGGAAGATCAAGAAGCCGATCTGAAAGGCGCTCTTGAGCTCGGAGACGATGAACGCGGGGATCAGCACCTCGGTGGGAACTTCGGCGCGGGTGTGGGGGGTTTTGGAGTGGGCGAGGGAGACGAACAGTGAGATGTCCTGCACGCGGGTCTGGTGGAACATGAATTCCCGCAGGGGCTGCTCGGCGCGCTTGATGGCGGTGGTGGTGGAGATGTGGTGTGCGCTGAGTGGTTCGATGGCGTCGCGCTTGATGGCGCTGATGGTGGGGGCCATCACGAAGATCGTGAGAAACAGGGCGATCCCGACAAGCACCTGGTTGGGGGGCGCGTTGTTGGTGCCCACGGCGGTGCGGATGAAGCCGAGCACGATCAGGATGCGGCTGAAGCCGGTGACGGTGAACAGCACCGCGGGGATCAGCGAGAGGCCCCCGACGAGCAGCAGGATCTGCACGGCGTTGGAGGAGCTGAGGTTCACGGTGACACCCATTCGCCACGCGCACGCTGTGTGGCCTCTTCGCCACGCGCACGCCTCAGCACTCCTTCGCCACATGCACGCTGCACGCTCATCTGCGCACCGTCCTTTCCCGCAGGCGGTTGAGCACACCGGAGGCTCCGCCCGGGCCACCGAGCGGCCGCGCCTGGCCGGGGATCTGGATGGCGCGCGCGGAGCCCGCGCCGGCGCCGGTGTCGGTGTCGGAGGGGGGCTCGACGAGATCGAGCAGCCCGGCCTCGCGGGCCTGCTGCTCGGTGTAGCGGTGGATCGGCGCCACCCCGTGCTCGGCGGAGCCCACGAGCAGGTAGTCGCGCCCGGCGCGCACGAGATGCAGCGTGCGCCCCGACCCGAGCGCCAAGGTGGCGAGGCTCGTCAGGCCGGATCCAGCGCTGCGGGTCTCGCGCCCGGTCTTGACCTGCTTGAGGATCCACGTGAGCCCCCAGATGACGGCGATCACGATCAGCAGGCCGACGATCGTGCGCACGATCGATGCGCCCCCGGAGCTGGTTGAGTGGGAGCTGCCCGTGGAGGGGGCAAGGTGGAGCGGCGTGGATTCGCCACCGGCCTTCGAGGTAGGCGTGAAGGCCTGCGCAGGGCAGGCGTCGGCGAGCAGGGCGACGCCGATCATGGCTGTGCCGAGCGCGGGAAGGGCGGCCCGCAGGGCCGCGCGCGTAAGCGTCATGGACCTGTTCATCGAGGGACGACTCCGAGGAGAGTCGGCCCGGTTATCGGCGTTGGCTCAAATGCCTTTAGCGGTGCACGGTGGCGCGGGGGCTATCGGGCGGTGGAGCTGTTGGCGGGGTGGGTGGTCGGCGGGCCGATGAAACGTGATTCGAAAAAAAGGGGCGGAACGAAAAAAAGGGGCGGAAGGTATATATGTTCTTTTCAAACTCTGTCGAACTATAGTTATACGGAGCTTGATTTTTCTATATTCATGCCCACGCCCGTATAGCTACTATAGCGATACTGTGGGAATTCCTCTCACAGGAGCGCGTCGATCTGCACGGCCCACTCGCCGTCGGCGCCCACCTGGAGGGTGCCGTGGGCGAAGGGCATGCCGTTGACGAACAGCTCGATCGGATCCTCGGCGCCCTGGTCGAGCTCGACGACGGTTCCGGGAGGCATCTCGAGCGCCTGCCCAAGGGGCAGCGTGGTGCGCCCGAGCTCGGCCCACACGCGCACGGGGACGCCCATCATCCGTGCGAGCGCCGCGCGGGGGAAGTGCTCGCCGGCTTCCCCGACCTCTACGTCGAGCTCTCCCGTCTCAGCCCGTGGCTGGGGCCCGCCCGCCGCGCTCGCCCCACTGCCGGCGCCGGCCACGGGGCTGGTCCCGGGGTCGATCGGCTCGGTGAGCTTGATCGCGCGCCGGGCGCCGCGCAGGCCGGGCCGCGCGCGGCCCAGGGGGATGCCCTCGGCGAACAGCTGTATCCCCTCCTCGGCGCGGTCTGGGAGGGCGAACAGCGCGCCGGGGTTGAGGGCAAGCATCTGCTCCACGGGCATCCGCACGGCGCCGACCTCGGCGCGCAGAGAGATGTGGGCGCGGGCGAGCCCGCGGTGCACGGCGCGGCCCTCGCTGGGGTCGGCGTCCGCGGCGGGTGAGCCCCCGCCGAGGATCTCCGCGGCGACGGGCTCGATGGCGGACCAGGGAATCAGCAGGGACATGCGCGCGGGCAGGCTGTCGATGCGGCTCTCGAAGGTGAGCACGAGGGTCGGTTCGCCGATCGGGGCGATGACGCCGGCGTCGCCCTCGAGGTCGACCTCGCCGAGCGCGAGCTCCAGGCCGCCGAGGTCGCGCCAGGCGGGGTTGAGGTGGGCGACCATCGAGTGCAGCAGCCGCCGGGTGAGCGCCCAGTCGACGTCGCTGAGGCGGCGCTCGGAGGGGGCCTGGGAGGCGGCGCCGCCGAGCAGGCACTCCAGCGCCTGGAGGATCAGGGGTGGCTCAATGCAGAGCAGCATCTGGCGCTCGATCGGGGCGACCTCCAGGGCAACGGCGATCGCGTCGGCCGACATCTGCGCCTTGGCGGCCGCCCAGGTGAGCTGGCTCGCGTCGCCGACGGCAAGCTCGACGTGGGTGCGCAGCTCGGTGGAGAGGCGCAGCGCGAACGCTTCGCAGAAGGGCCCGAGCAGGCGCACGACGCGCCGGCGCAACTCGGGGGTGAACTTGGTGGGCTGGGAGAAGTCGACGGCCCGGATCTCCGGTTCGCGGCGGGTCAGGAGGAGCTCGTGGGCGTCACCCGGCGGCACATCTTGGATGTCGCCCTGGGCTGTCGGATGCGCGCCTTGGGAGCTTTCCTGGGTGTCACCATCGGTGCTCTGCGGTGCTCCCTCCTGCTGTTCGGCCTGGCTCATCGGTACTCCCGCTCACGCCTGCTCTGGGGCCCCCGAGCCGGCGGAGGGCTCGTGGGGCGCCGAGGACTGTTCGGCGAGCGCCCGTGCGGCTGGGTCGCCCTCCAGGATCTCGGTGACGCGCAGGCCGAACTGGTCGTCGACGACGACAACCTCGCCGCGGGCGATGGGGGTTCCGTTGACCAGTAGGTCGACTGGATCGCCGGCGAGCCGCTCGAGCGTGACAATCGAGCCGGCCCGCAGGTTGAGGGTCTCGCCGACGGTCATGCGGGTGCGTCCGATCTCGACGCTGAGCTCCATCGGGACGTCGCTGAGGCGGCGCAGGTCGCCGCCGGTGTCGCGGGCCCCCTCGACCTCCTGGGTGGGGCCCCCGTCTGGCTGGGGGGCCTCGTCGAGCTGCTCGTAGACCACCGAGTCGCTCATGGCGCTGGCTCCGGGCAGATGGAATGGCTGGTCTCGGATTGCTGTGTGCGAATGTCGATCATGGTCTTTCTCTGTGTCTCCTACTGCACGGTCAATTCGGGGAACAGCACGGATTCGACCTCGACGTCGGTCTGATGGCGGATGGCGTCGAGGATGTGGCGCCTGATGGAGTTGCGGCCCTGCCCGCTGACGAGTGTGCTCCCGCTCTGGCCGGTGACGGAGTTGGTCACGATTTCGCGCACGACCGGTTCCTCGGGAAGCGTCCCGGCGCCTTCGGTGGAGCCGGAGCCCCCACTGGCGGAGGCCCCGGTGCTCTGACCGGGCGCGAGGTCGAGGGCGACGGAGAGCTTGGCGTAGTGGCCTTCGCTGAGGTTCAACAGGAACGATTGGGGCATCACGTAGATGGTGCCGGGGATCTTCAGCTTGACGGTCTTCTTGGGCTTGGCCATGGTATAGCCGACGCCGAGCACGAACAGCAGGACGACGGGGATGAGGAGCTTCTTTTTGGACATGATCGCTTGGGGGTCGGATGTTTCAGTAGATACGTTGCAGGACGATCTCGACGCGCCGGTTCAGCGCGCGGCCCTGGGGGGTGGCGTTGGAGGCGATCGGTCGCAGATCGGCGTAGCCGGTGGCGCTGAGCCGCTGGGGGTCCACCCCTCGGGAGATGAGAAAGCGCACCACCGTGCTCGCGCGAGCGGTGGAGAGCTCCCAGTTGCTCGGGAAGGTGCCCCCCTGGATGGGGACGTTGTCGGTGTTGCCCTCCACGGCGACGGGGTGGACCTGGTCGACGTTGACAAGGTTGGCGACCTCGCTGAGCAAGGGGTCGCCCTGGCTTTCGAGGGTGGCGCTGCCGGATACGAACAGCAGGCTGTCCGTGAGCACCCGGACCACGAGACCGCGCTTTTCGACCGTGGTCGTGACCCGCTTCGAGAACCCGTGCTTGGCGGCGTAGGCGTCGAGCTCGTGCTTTAGGTGTTCGAAGTCGCTCTGCTCCCGCTGGGCGGCGGCTGTCTGCACGGTGGAGGCGCTTTGCAGGCTGGCGGAGGAGCTCTGTGCGCTGGAGGAGGCGCTTTGGGCGGAGGATTGGCTCGCGGAGGCACTTTCGAGGTTGGTGCTGGGGGCGGTGAGGGGTACGA
>DATMPY010000218.1:0-14672 GCA_035566955.1 Solirubrobacteraceae bacterium
GACCTGCCACACCGGCGGGGCGAGCCCCGGCCGAGCGGGAGCCCACCACCGGTCGCTGCTCGCCACGTGAGGTGAGCTTAGAGGCCACCGTGGGTCATCTGCCTGTACCGGAGGGTTGCCTCGACGCGATTGTGCACCCCCAGCCGCGCGTAGAGGGCGCGCACGTGGAACTTGATGGTGTTGGGGCTGAGGGCCAGCTCGCGTGCGATCTCCTCGTTGCTGGCGCCCTGGGCGATGAGGGACAGGATCTGACGCAGGCGGAGGCTCAGAGCGAAGGGCTCCTGCCGGACGGGGGCCGCCACGCTCTGCCAACCGGCCGGCATGATCGTCCGGCCGGAGGCCATATAACTGATGGCCTGCCTGATGTCCTCGGTCGAATAGCTCTTGAGGATCACCCCGCTGATGCGATGCTCCATGGCGCAGCGGATGGTCTCGGTGGAGAGCTCGTCGCAGAGCATGACGATCTTGGCGCTGGCGTAGGCACGGACCAGCACGCCGACCGAGCTCGTGGGGTCACAGGGATCGCCGTCGCAATCGAGCAGCAGGACCTCCGGCTCTTCGTCCAGGTCGCTGGCCAGGAAGTGGGCGGTGGATTCGAAGGTTCCCTGGAGATGGAGTCCCTCCTGGGCGGCGAGCAGATTCGCGGTGGCCTCCCTCATGAGACGGCCTCCGCCGATCAGCGTCAGCCTGACGGGGGGTTTTGAACCGCGAAGGGATGTTGCTGGTGGGCGGAGCAACAAGCGTGGCATGTCACGTATTGGTGCCATCCGTTTATATGGGACTAGACCCCGCCGCAGCTGTCAATAAGCGGCTGGATTCCAAAGCTTGGCAACGTAATGGTAAAGAGTTTTAATCTTCGATGCGGCGTGGCGCCCGCGCTGGACGGCTCCGACGACGAGCTGACCGAGCGGGGGGACACCTTCGGCGGACTGCTCACCCGCCCACGGCGCCACGCTCGACGCGCTGCTCGCGCGCCCATGGCCCCACGCGCGACGCGCGCGCCCAGCCGGATGAGGGTCTCCTCGTCGAGGAGAGCTTCCGGCTAGATTCGCCGTTCAGTAGGGTCCCGACCGGTGCGCACGACCTTCGACCTGCAATCCCATTCGCTGCACTCCGACGGCGAACTCGAGCCGGCCGCCGTCGTGCGGGCCGCGGCTGCAGCGGGGGTGGAACTGCTGGCGCTGACCGACCACGACTCCGTGGGGGGCGTCGACGAGGCACTCGCGGAGGGCCCCCGCGCGGGCGTGCGGGTGATCCCGGCCACCGAGCTCTCCTCGGTCGACGAGGCCTACGAGGAGCTGCATATCCTCGGCTATCTGGTCGACCACCGCGACCCCGCCTTCGCGGCGACGCTCGAGGATCTGCGTGGCGACCGCGAGCGGCGGGTGCTGGCGATGGCCGACCTGCTGCGTGCGGAGGGCTTCGAGCTCGACGACAGCGAGCTGCGCCGCCGCCAGGCCGCGGGGGACCCGCTAGGGCGCCCGCACCTCGCGCACGCCCTGCTCGACCACCCCGCCAACGCTCCCCGCATCGCCGCCGAGGGGATCGGCAGCCTGCGCGAGCTCTTCCCCCGCTACCTCGTCCCCGGTGTCCCCACCTACGTGGCCCGCACCCGGCCCACGGTGGGCGAGGCAATCGAGCTGCTCCACAGCGCCGGCGGGGTGGCGGTGTGGGCGCACCCCTTCTGGGATGTGGCCGACCCCGCCGCGGTGCGCGCGATGCTCGAGCGCTTCGCTGGCCTTGGCGTCGACGGGGTGGAGGCCTTCTACCCCACTCACACCCGCGAGCAGGTCGATCTGCTGTGCGCGGCCGCCGCGGAGCTCGACCTGCTCACCACCGGCTCCTCGGATTTCCACGGCTCCGAGCACAAGACCTTCGCGGGCTTCAGGGCATTCGAGCTCTACGGCCACGAGCCGCGGCTCGGAGCGCTCACCGCGAGGGCAGGGTGAGCATCGATCTTGAAAATCTGAGCTGCGTATAACAATCGTTTCACGCAACTCAAAAAGAACATATGCTTTCTTCTCGACCCCGTCGGGTCCGGTGGGCTTTTCCGGCGGTCTCAGTGGCTTTCCGGCCGTCCCGGGTGGGCGTTTGCCGGCGGGCCCAGTCTAACGGGCCCTATGGTGGCCGTTGCGCGCCGGCACCGGGTGCAAGGCGCGAGCCGCGAGCAGCCGCATCACCCGCTCGACGGCGGCATCGACGGTTTCGCTGCCCGAGCGCAGCACCAGGTCGGGGTTTGCGGGCGCCTCGTAAGGTGCTCCCACCCCGGTGAGGCCACGCAGCTCGCCCGCCTGTGCGCGCGCGTACAGGCCCTTGGGGTCGCGCCGCTGGCAGAGCTCCAGGGGGGCGTCCACGAACACCTCGATGAACGCCAGGTCCGCCTCCCCGTGCAGCGCGGCGGCCGCCTCGCGGTCCGCCGCGTAGGGGCTCACCAGGCTCACCAGCGCGATCGAGCCGGACTCCGCGAGCAGCCGTGCCACATGGCCAGTACGGCGCACGTTCTCGCTGCGCGCCCGCTCATCGAAGCCAAGGTCTCCGTTCAGCCCATGGCGGAGGTTGTCCCCGTCCAGCAGGAACGCCGCACACCCAGCGTCCACCAGGCGCTCCTCGACGGCCCCCGCGATCGTCGACTTGCCTGCCGCGGGCAGGCCCGTGAACCACACAGTCGCCCCCGCGCAGCCCAGCGCCTCCCAGCGCTGCTCGCGGGTCATCGCTGAGCTTTGCCAGCGCACGTTGGGGCTGCATTCCGTCTGGCCGCACTCCGCCTCCCGCGGCGGAACGGCATCCGCGAGCTCGGCCACCGCCGAGCGCTGCGGCGAAGGGCCGTGAGCCGACATTGCGGACGTGGCGGGCATCATCACGACCCTACCAAGAGAGCGCGGATCATGTTAGTAAACCTTAACAATAAGATCGAAATCGTAACTTCTTGCGCCAACACATCGGCTCCTCCCGGGATGCGCAGGCCCGCTCCACCCTACAGAGCGCACCCAAGGAAGGGAAGCGGCGCAAGGCCAAGCCGCGCTTCGTCGTGTTCGCACGTCGCAGCAACGGGTGGCGGCACCCAGGACTTATGCGCCCACGAACGAACTTCGGCGGCTGACCCACCGACCCGAGCAACCGTGGCGGCCCGACCCTGCAATCATGCCGGCGATCCTCCGACGCGGCCAGCTCTTGTGGGTCGCATGGCAGCCCCCATGGAGTCGAAAGTGGACATCCGGCCAATCTTCATCTTCTCCATCCAGCGCAGCGGATCCACCCTCGTCCAGAGGATCATCGGCGCGCACCAAGGTGTGGCCACGGTCTCCGAGCCCTGGATCCTGCTGCCCTACCTCTACACGCTCCGCCCCCAGGGGGTAGTCGCCGAGTACCCCCACCCACTGATGGTCACCGCGGTCGAGGACTTCTGCCGGGAGCTTCCCGCCGGCAGCGAGGACTACTACCGCGAGTTGCACGACTTCGTGATACGCCTGTACCGCAAGGCGGCTGGCGCAGAGGCGCGCTTCTTCCTCGACAAGACCCCCAACTACAACTTGATTCCAGGGGAGATCATGCGCCTCTTTCCGGAGGGCAGGTTCGTGTTTCTCTGGCGCAACCCGTTGAGCATTCTCACCTCGATCGTCGAGACCTGGCAGGGCGGCCACTGGCATCCCACCGCATTCCGCGAGGATCTGTTCATCGGCTTGCCGCGGCTCGTGTCCGCCTACCGGGAGAATCGCGACAGGGCCCACTCCGTCCGCTTCGAGGATCTGGTCGGCGGGGACGATCAGCGGTGGAGATCGCTGATGGAGTACCTGGAGATCGAGTTCGATCCCGACGCTCTCCAACGCTTCACCGAGGTCAAGCTCAACGGACGCCTGGGCGACCCCACGGGCGTCAAGCACTACTCGGAGCTGAGCACCGAGCCCACCGAGAAGTGGAAGCGAACCATCGGCAATCCGGTGCGCCGCGAGTGGTCCCGCCGCTACCTGCGGTTCCTCGGAAACGACCGCCTGGCCGCAATGGGCTACGACGGAGAGCAGCTGATCCGCGAATTAAGCTCCGGCGGACCCGCGATGAGATCGTTGGTCTCCGACCTGGGGTGGTTGGTATCCGACATCGCGAGGGAGCCCCTGCGCGTCGGCATGCGCCGCTACGGGATCGGGGGGCCAAGCGTGATCGGCGAGTTGCTCAAAGCCTCGCGGTAGCCGCCTACTGCCACACGCGCACCCAGTCCACCAGCATCCGCGCCGGGAGCTGGGTGGAGGCGTCGGGTGAGCCCGGCCAGACGCCGCCCACGGCGAGGTCCAGCAACAGGAAGTCAGGATGCCCGAACGGCCAGGCCGCCCCGGCAGGCAGGTCGGAGCGCACGATCGTCCTATATACCGAGCCGTCGAGCAGGAAGGCGATCCGTTCGGGTTCCCATTCCACGCCGTATACGTGGAAGCCCGCCGACAGGGGAGTGGTCGATTCCGCCGTGCCTCCCACCCCATTCGGCGCCCAGGGCCAGGAAGCGTGGAGGGTCCCGTCGAGCACGTGAGGTTCCGATCCCAGCACCTCCATCGCGTCGATCTCACCGCATCCAGGCCAGGCTTCGGCGCGCTCGTAGGCTTCGCTCCCGAGCGCCCAGAACTGCGCGAGGAGCCCCTGTCCCGCCGGCACCTGGATGCGCGCTTCCATCAGCCCGTACTTGAACTGGAAGGTGTTGAGCGTCTGCAGGCGCGCCGAGGTGTAGCCGCGCGTCACCCCATCGGCACCGGTGTACCGTTCGGCGCGGGCCGTGATCACCAGGTGCCCCTGTCCGTCGAGCTCGGCGTTGTTGGGTCTGGAGGTGTAGGACTCGAGCTCTTCGTTGCCCCACCCGCCACCCCCCATGTCGAAGTTCCACTTGGTGGAGTCAGGGGAGGCGCCGGCGGGCCCGGCGAATTCATCGGCCCAGACAAGCTTCCTCGCGCTCGCCTGGTCCGAGCCGGATGACTCACCCGAGGGGGGAGTTTCAGTAGCGGGAGCCTCGGTGGGGACGCTCGTCCGCCTCGCTTGCGCTGAGGCCACCTTCCTGATACGGCTTGGGGTGGTCTTCCGCGCTTTTCGCACGTGGTGGCGAGCGCCGCGGTGGTGGGGGCCGCGGTCGTGACCGCGGTGATGGCTATGCGATGCGCGAACGCGAGGCACGCGACCCTCCACAGCCGCCCCGCCGCCGGGGTCGACCAGCGCAAGCGTTGCGATCGCCAGGCAGCCGCACACAAAGACGTATGTGGACCGGCGACGCGCCATCTCACGCTCGTGTCGATCGGGGCTGGCCCGCATTTGAGCCACCCCGACAAACATGGACGCATGGCTCGATCGTGCCCGAGCAATGCCGAATCCCGCCGCGCTCCCGCAGACGGTTGGTAGGATCGATCGGGTCATCGTGGGGTCCTACGGCAGAGTCGTCGCTCTACTCGGCATCCTCGCCACCACACTTGCCCTCGTGGCCCCCGTCGAGGCGGGGAGCAACGGGCGGGGGTACCGCGCTCGACACGCCGCCCCCGTCGTTGGCGGTTCAGCCAGGTGGCGGCACCTGGTCTGGTCGGACAACTTCAAAGGACCCGTAGGCGCGAGGCCCAATCCCCGCCGCTGGAGCTTCGACATTGGCGGGAACGGCTGGGGCAACGAAGAGCTCGAGTCCTACACCTCCAAACCCAGCAACGCCGAGCTCGACGGACAGGGGCACCTGGTGATCACGGCGCGTGCGGAAACCTATACCGGGCCCGACGGAGCAGTGCGCAGCTACACCTCGGCGCGCCTGCAGACGCTGCACACCTTCCAGTTCAAGTACGGCCTGGTCGAGGCACGCATCAAGGTCCCCGCCGGACAGGGCCTGCTCCCCCAGTTCTGGATGCTCGGCGACAACGCCTACCAACCCAACGGCTGGCCGGGGTCGGGCGAGATCGACACAATGGAGGTTCTCGGGTCCCATCCCTATGTGGTCAAAGGCACCATTCACGGCCCCTGGTCGTGGGCACCGCACGGTGTGAGCGCAAACCTGCGCTCACCCATCTCGCTCGCCTCGGGCTTCCACGTCTACGGCGTGGAGTGGGAGCCCAACCGGATCAGCTTCCTGCTCGACGGCTCGGTGTATCAGACGATCGCGCCCGTCGATCTGCCGGCCGGGGCCGCCTGGCCGTTCCGGCATCCTTACTTCCTGCTGCTCGACCTCGCGGTCGGAGGCGTATGGGCAGGGTCGCCCAGCCCCACCACCCCGCTTCCAGCGCAGATGATCGTGGACTGGGTGCGTGTCTGGCAGTGACCTCATCGGGGTATCTGGCAAAATGACCTCGTTGGGCAAGCCGGCCCTCGACAGGGAAGCGGGGCGATGGAAGACCTCAAAGCGAGCGCCTCGCCGAAATTGACAGGCGGAGCGTCCACCCAGGCGGACGAGCGGCACCGCGCGACGCGCCCAGTCGAAGCGTCGGTGATCATCTGCGCCTATACGCTCGATCGCTGGGAGGAGCTTGCGTGCGCCGTGCAATCGGTCCTCGAGCAGACGCTCCCCCCCCGTGAGGTCACGGTCGTGGTGGACAACAACCCCGAGCTGCTGGCCCGGGCCAGCGAGTGGTTCGACGGCGTCCAGGTGGTCGCCAACCACCACGGTCCTGGTCTCTCGGGCGCTCGCAACACCGGCGCCGATGTCTCCAGCGGCTCGATCCTGGCGTTCCTGGACGACGATGGGACCGCGTCGCCGCGGTGGCTCGAGGAGCACGTGGCAGGCTACTCCGATCCGAGCGTGCTCGGCGTCGGCGGGGACGTGATCCCGGCCTGGCGCTCGGACCCTCCCGTCTGGCTGCCCAGGGAGCTCTACTGGGTGGTCGGCTGCACCTACACCGGCCTGCCCGTCGAGCCAGCCCCGATCCGCAATCCAATCGGGGCGAACATGTCCATCAGGGCCGACGTGTTCGCTGGCGCCGGCGGTTTCCAGCACGAGCTCGGGCGTCTGGACGTCGGCGGGAAGACGATCACCGGCACCGCCGATGAGACGGAGTTCTGCATCAGGGCATCGCGGCACTACCCGGACGGGCAGTGGACCTACCGGCCCGCGGCGAGCATTCGCCACGTCGTGACACCTCACAGGACCACATGGCGGTACTTCGTCGAGCGCTGCCGGCTGGAGGGGGGCTCGAAAGCGGTGCTCGTCGGATTGCGCGGTGGGCGATCCGGCCTCGCCTCGGAGCGCAGGTACGTCGCCCGCATCCTCCCGCTGGGGGTCTTGAGAGAACTGCAAGCGGCGGCACGCGGCGAGCCCTGCGCCTTGCAGCGAGCCGCGGCGATCTGCGCCGGCCTGGGCATCACCACGCTGACCTACCTCCGCGCCCGCGCCGAGCTGGCGCTCGGGGGCGGCCAGCGGTACTCATCCTGAGGTCCTGACCGGCCCTGAACTCGATTTCAGGGCCCGCGCAGGAACCGGTACTCATCCTGAGGTCCTGACGGGTCCCTGCGCTCGACCTCAGGGCTCGCGCAGGAACCGGATCAGCAGCGGGACCACCGCCAGACAGATGAGCGCGTTGGCCGCCAACCAGGCGGCTGCGACGCCCTCGATCCCGTGAGAGTGCGCCAGCGGGACCGCCGGACCGAGAACGAGCACCAGCAGGGTGAGCTCGACCAGCGCGAGGCGTAGCCCGCGCCCCTGGACCCGAGCGACGGCCGAGAACAGGGCGATCACCGTACGCAGGAGGCTCGCACACAACAGCAGTCGCAGCACCCCCGCTCCGTGCTCGGCGTAGAGGCGGCCGAAGGGCAGCATCACCAGCGGCGCCGCCAGGGCCAGCAGCGCCGCGGCGGGCATCAGCAGCGCCAGCACCCGACGCGCGAACACCCGGGTGAGCGCCCGCAGGCTCTCCTGCTCCAGCGTGGCCTCCACGACCAGCGAGGCGCAGGCGCTGTAGGCGAAGGTGTCAAACGCCATCGCAATCGTGAACGGCATCGCGAAGTACGCGCTCTCCCGCGCACCCAGGATCGTTATCACCAGCAGCGGCAGGACGGTCAGCGTCGCCTGGGTGAAAACCGACGCGAGGTAGTCCTGGGTGAGGAAGCGCACCACCCGCCGAGGCCCGAGCCGGGAGATCGACGATTCGCGCGCCCCGCTGGCCACATGCGCGGGGATCGCTCGCCTGAACACCAGCAGGTTGACCGGGACCAGCAACAGCGCCATCGGCAGCGCCCACGCGAGGAACACTCCGTTGACCGCCCCCGCCACGAGCAGGGCGGGCAGGGCCACCAACTTGAGCGCACCGAACAGACCGTTCTCGATCGGTATCCACGGCGCCCGGCGCGTCGCCATCAGCGCGGCGTCCTGCAATGTGAACAGGCCCCACAGCGCGAGCGCGGCCACAAAGCCCAGCGCGAGCGCCGGTTCGTCGCCCAGGTAGGCCAGTTCATGCGATACGCCTGGAGCCACCAGCACGAACGCGCTCCCCACGACCAGTGCGACCCCCCCCGTCAACCCGTACACGGCGCCCAGGGTACGTGCGCTGCGCTCCCCGATGTCGGGCAGAAAGCGGACGATGCCGTTACCCAGATTCAGCTGGCAGACCGTCGAGAGCTCGATCATCACCGAGATCAGCACCGTGTCCCGACCGACCGTCGTGCTCGGGTACAGGCGCGCCGCGGCAACCCAGAATCCCATTCCCAGCGCAGAGGTGACGGCGGTGTTGGCGAGCAGGCTGTAGGCGCTTCGCAACAGCTGACGGGACGCGTTCCGCTCTTGCACCTGCAACTTCACCCTCCACGGATCACATCGCCGAGCCCCAGCCTGTGGGCCCGTACGACGCCTTGGGCATACCGCAGCGGACCGTGCAGCATCCCCCGGCGTTGCGCCCGCAGCAACTCCTCTGGCAAACCCGCGACGGCGCCGTCAGTCGCTCCGCCGCCATCCGCTTCGCCCTTGCCGGTCAGAGCCCGTCGGCGCCGGCGCAGAGCGAGCGCGATCGGGACGGATCGCGCCGCCGCCGCAAAGAAGCGCGGGTCGCTGCTCAGCGCCTTAGTCACGATCGCGCCGAGACCTACCCCGTAGCCGAAAACCTGCCCGCGCAGGGCATCCCCGTCCTTGCGGTGCTCGTGCCAGCACAGCGCGCGCGGCTCGTATACCAGCCGACCACCGCGCAGGATCGCGGTGCTGAATGCGTATATGTCCTCGCCCGATCGGGCGAGACTGCCGGCACCGAGCGCCGGATCGAAGCCGCCCGCCGCCACTAGCTCCGCGCGCCGGAAGGCCATGCTGTTGCCCGATCCGAAGACCCCACCCCAGAATGGGTACAGCAGCCGCTCCCCCGCCCGCCCGGCCCGCATGTCGTACGCGCGGCGCTCCACCCCCTTGGAGAAGCCCGCGTACTGCTCGAAGCGCTTCTGCGCTTCGGTCTGGAGCTCAAGCGGCAGCACCATGCCGCAGCTCGCCGTCACCTCCGGCTCGGCGAACGGCGCCAGCAGCCACTCCAACCAGCAAGGGTCCGCGACCGCGTCGTCATCGGTGAAGGCCACCAGCTCGGCGTCCGTCTCACCGACTCCGCGGTTGCGGGCCACCGAGAGACCCACTCGCGACTCGGGCACGTAACGCACCCGGGCGTCGCCGGCCGCGATCGCGCTCACAACACGCCGCACCTCCCCCGTGGCCGGCCGGTTGTCGACCACCACCACCTCGAGCTCCGCTCGTCGCTGCGCGCACAGCGAGCGCAGGCAGCGCCCGAGTTGCTCCTCACGACCTGTGCTGGCCAGGATCACGGCGACAGACGCGCCTGGCTGCGCCGGTCTGTCACCGGTACATCCGCCCGTGGAGCAGTGAAGCCCACCGAGCAGCGCCTCGGCGGCACCCGGGATCGGGGTGCAGCGAAAGCGCTCGACATGGCGACGGATCTCCGCGCCCGCCGCTCGCCATATCTCGGCGGTCAACTCCTCATTGGTGAAATTGCGTGGGTCACGGTTAATGTGCAAGACCGCGAGCGGCTCCTCGTGCAGGCGGACCAGCAGCAGGCCATCGCGCTGACCACCCGTCCACGATCCCCCGTCCGGGGCGCGCGGCACGATCGACCGCTCCAGGTCCACCACCCCAACGGCGGTCGGCTCCAGGTGCCCAAACGCCGCGGCGGGCAGATAGCCGTTGGTCAAGCCCTCCGTGCGAGGGTCGCTCATCGGCGCCCTTGCGCCGGTCCGGCGCCAACTGCTAGCTTGCGCAACCCATGTCTGTCTCCGGGATTCGACGCGTCGGCCTGCGCACGACCGAGCCGCTCTACCGTACGGCCTGGAGCCTGATGGCCAGCACCGTGCTGACCTCGCTGCTCGGCGTCGGCTTCTGGGCGGCGGCCGCTCACCTCTATTCGGTGCACAGCCTGGGGCTTGACAGCGCGCTGGTGGCGTCGATGATGACGATCTCGATGATCTGCCAGTTGAACCTCAACAACGTCATCCTGCGCTTTCTGCCGCAAGTGCACCACAGCATTGGCAGGCGCATATTGGAGGCGTATTGCCTCGCCGCGGGGCTGAGCCTGATGATTAGCGTCGTGTTCGTCATAGTCGCACCCGCAGTGAATGGTAAGTTCTCGTTCCTCGACAGCGACACCCTGGTCGCTGTGGTCTTTGTGATATCGACCATGGTCTGGTCGGTCTTCACACTCGAGGAAGCGGTGCTGGCCAGTCTCGGGTTCGCCACATGGCTGCCCGTCGAAAACGGGATCTTCAGTACCGCGAAGGTCCTGCTGCTGCCGCTCGCGCTGTTGTTCGCCGCGGGACATGGCGTCTTCGTGGCCTGGGTGCTGCCGTTGTTCATCTCGGTTCCCGTGGTCAATTTCTTGATCGCCAGGCGGGTGATCCCCCATGCGACCCATGCGCAGCGAGACGCCCAGGGTGTGATCGGGGTCTTTGGCCGGCGCCGGCTGTTCGCCTTCCTCGCCCAGGACTTCCTCGGCACCACCGCCGGCCAGATCGCGGTCGCGGTGGTGCCGCTGCTCGTCCTGGCACTGCTCGGAACCGCCGACAACGCCTACTTCTACATACCCTTCATCCTCGTCACGACCTTCGATCGCCTGTCGCTGTCCGTGGCAATGTCCCTGACGACGGAGGTGGCTCGCACGCCGGCGCGGATGCGCGAGCTCACCCACACGGCGATCACCCGCTTTCTGGTCGTCGAGGTGCCGGTCGTGATAATTGTCATCCTCGCAGCGCCACTGCTGCTGCTGCCGTTCGGCCATCAGTACGTCCAACATGGCACAACCCTCCTGAGACTGTTGATCGGCGCGAGTTGCTTTCGCTCGGTCATCTTCCTGTACTGCGCGATCGCGCGCTTGCGGGGACAGGGCCGCAATGTGGTCATTCCACAGATATCGATCGCGGTGGTGTTGATCGGCTCGATCTCCCTCCTGGGGGCGAGGCTGGGGTTGACAGGCGTTGGACTGGCCTGGCTGTTGACCTTCCTGCTCGCGGCCGCCGCCCTGCTGCCGAGCCTCGTGGGATTCCTAAGACACCCCCATGTGCCGGTATTGCCTGATACAGACGCAGTGGCGGATGGCGCCTGAGCAGGCGAGCTCGTTGCGCGATCCTTCGCGTCGGAATCAGTTCATAGATCCTGGCATCCCGATCGCCATACCACAGACGGAAGCGCCGGGAGTGCGCCACAGCCTGCTCGAGCGAGCCAAGCGCTCCCGGTGAGGTCAAGCGAAAGACGCGCGCATAGGTCGTCTCGGTCGTCGAGAAAGCCAGGTATCCGCGGTTTGAATACTGTTTGATGACCGCGATCACGTCGGGGATGTTGGCTGGACCGAGCGGGCGGTGGCGAAATGTGTTCGCGCGCAGCAGGTTCGGGTCGTCGTCGCTCTGCGGTCCCACCACCACGCGATAGCGTGGCCCGTAGCGGGCCGGGAAGTCCGGACCCGCCAGCATCAACACCGAGCCGACGGGGGCGTGGGCGTAGAACCAGTCGCTCGCCTGCACCTCTCCCCCGGGCATGATGTTGAGCTCTTCCTCGCCCAGGAACGCGGGGATGAAGAGCGCGGCCAGCGCAACCACGATCCCCACGGTGAGGGCCCGTTTTCGCAGCGGGCCGCTCACGGTCGCAAGCGCCCACGAGATCAGCGCGGCGCACCACGGGAACGAGAACAGAGCCACGCGCAGCGACGCCTCCCCGCCATAGCTCTGGCCGAAGATCAGCGCAAACGGCGCGGCCGCCAGCGCCACCAGTGGCAGCGCCCGCCTCAGCAGGGCCCGCCGCGCCAGGAAGATGGTCGCGATGGCCGCGCCGATCCACACGACGGCCGACAGCAGTTGGGCGCTGTGGGCGCTGAATGCCACCCCCGACTGGGGCGACTGATCGTAGACCGCCGAGTGCTGCACGTTGTTGAACGGATCGATACTGGTGAAGAGGCCGAAGTTGTGCTGGATGTAGGTGAAGTTGGCGAGCAGGTAGGCGAAGGTCATCAGCGCCATCACCAGCACAAACCACCTGCTCCTCAGCAACCTCAACAGAATCAGCAAGCTCAGCTGAGCCAGCAGCATGTATGGGGTCAGCTGGTGACTGCCCACTATCACGGCGTCCAAAGCGAGCACCACCGCGATCGCGACTCCCGGCGGCCAACTTGGGGAGCCGAGCTGATCGGCGGGCAGCTGGGCGACGCGGATTCTCCGTTCCACGGCGCGCACGAGGCGCTGCTCGCCGCGTCCGCTCGCCAGCAGCAGCTCTCGCAAGATCACCGCCAGCAGGGCCAAGCCGAGGGCAAACCCAAACGCCTGCGGCGAGTAGTAGTCCTGGCCGACCCAGTTGGCCACCGCGAACAGCAGCGCCGCGCCGGCCGCGATCCGGCCATCCCGCGCGACCGCTTTCACAGCCGTGGCGATTAGCGCCACATCGATTGACACGAAGACGACTTCCGCCCAGCGCGCATATGTCACAGGATTGAGGTGTCCGGTCACCCGCGAGAAGATCGCAGCGAGTGCAAAGAACCCGGGCCAGCGGTTGTAGATGTCGACGCTCGTATTGGTTCTGCCCGTCACCTCCAGCAGGCGGGTCACGCCGAGGTGCTTGTAAACCCAGCCGTAGTGGGGATCGCTCGCCAGCACAGCGATCGACCCGTACAGGATCACGACGATCGCGACGATGTAGACGCCGGCCACCCACCCTCTGAAGCAGCGCGCGCAGATGGCCAGCGACGCGCCCACCAGCGCGAGCAGCAGCGCTCCGTACCACGCGAGGGGTAATGCCGGCGGCAGGCCGTAGCTGCCCAGGTGCGACACGTCGACCCCCCCCAGCGAGAGCCTCCAGAGGACCAGCGCCGCGACCGCCGGCAGCGCCAGGCCGAGCGCGAGCAGACGGGGGCCCGCGCGCGGCGCGGCGCCGTGCGCGCTGCCGGGCCCTTCGCCGACGCGCTCGAGCACGGCGCTCAAGGCGCCACCATCCGCCTGCGCTCGGAGTCCTGTGCTCGCCGCGCCCGAGCGTAGGCGAGCGGACCAGTCATCGCCCCTCGTAGCTCCGCCAGCAGCAGCTCGCGGGCGAGCCCCGCCTGCGATCCGGCCTGCCCGGAGCGCCTGCCCAGAGCGCCCAGGTGCCCGATGCCGTGGGGTAGGCGACGCCACATGTCCAGCGCCGTGCGGCGGGATGACGCGTACTTGAACAGGTACGCCGAGAGCGCCTTCCCGTACGCGTACATCTGCCGGCGCAGATCGTCGTGGTCGGTGCGGTGCTCATGCCAGACCAACGCGGCGGGCTCGTAGGAGATCGAATAGCCGGCGCGGAGAAGGCGCACGAAGATGTCGAGATCCTCCCCCCCTGCGCAGGGCGAGCCGGCGCCCAGGCTCTCGTCGAAGCCGCCGATCTCGCGCAGCGGTCCGGTGCGGAAGGCGAAGTTCGCGCCGGTCCCAAAGCCACCGGCGGCATACGGATGAAGCGTTAGGCCCACCGGCCCGTGCCGAGCGTCGTACACCTGGTGCTCGCAGCTGGAGGACCACCACACGCGCGCATCGAAATATTGCTCCTCGGCCAGTTCCAGCGACGCGCTGGCCACCAGGCCGGTGACGCACGCCACGTCGGCGCGACGGTGAAAGCCACGCAGCAGGCCCCTGATCCAGAGGCGGTCCACGCGCACGTCGTCGTCGGTATAGGCGACGATCTCCCCGGTGGCGTGCGCGAGGCCCCGGTTCCTGGCCCACGACAGCCCGGGGTGCGGCTCCCGGACATACCGGAAGCGCGCATCCTCACCCGCGAGCTTCACGACGAGATCGCGGGTGCTGTCGTCCGCGGGCGCGTTGTCCACGATCACGAACTCGAGCGCCCCGTGCTCCAGTAGGCGCATGAACCGCAGACACCCACGCAACGCCTCCGCGCGGTTCCTGGTGCAGATCACAACGGTCACGCGCTCCGACCCCGGCGTCCCCGCCAACAGCTCGCCCCGGGGTGCTTCTCCCCCGGCCTCCAGCGAGCGCAGTGGTGGGAGCCCCTGGCGCATCAGCTCGGCCTGCACCGAGGCGTCGAGATCGCGTTCGATAACCCCCAGCACCCGCGCCGGACTCAGGGGTTCATCCCCGAGGGAGACCGTGGCAAAGCCGACCGGCTCGCCCCCAACCCGCACCAGCAGGCGCGCCTCATCGTAGGGCTGCCCTGTGGTGGTGATTGGCCGCGGAGGAAGCTTGAAGTCGGCGGTCACCTCGAGCTCCCCGCTGAAGACCGCTTTTGCCCGTCCGTG
>DATMPY010000219.1:0-11479 GCA_035566955.1 Solirubrobacteraceae bacterium
GGCCGCCAAACTGGCCAAGCGATTCGGGCAGCCGACGGCCCCCCCCTCGATCATCCCCTACATGCAGCTCGACGCCAACGACCGCGACAAGGTCATCGGCCCGTCGACCGACGACCGCGGCACTCTGACCGAGCCTCGCGCGTTCAACCTGATGTTCAAAACCTTCGTCGGAGCATTGGAAAACGAGTCGAACGTGGCGTATTTGCGCCCCGAAACGGCGCAGGGGATCTTTGCCAATTTCAAAAACGTCGTCGACACGGGGCGCGTCAAGCTCCCCTTCGGCATCGCGCAGATCGGCAAGAGCTTCCGCAACGAGATCACGACCGGGAACTTCATCTTCCGCACGCGCGAGTTCGAGCAGATGGAGATGGAGTTCTTCGTGCCCCCCGCCGAGGCCCAGCGCTGGTTCGAGCACTGGCTCTCAGAGCGGATGCGCTGGTACACCGAGCTCGGCCTGCGCCCCGACCACCTGCGCCTGCGCGCCCACGACCACGACGAGCTCTCCCACTACTCCTCCGGCACCTCCGACGTCGAGTACCTCTTCCCCATCGGCTGGTCGGAGCTCGAGGGGATCGCCAACCGCGGGGACTTCGACCTCACCCAGCACGCGAAGTTCTCCGGCGAGAAGCTCGAGTACTTCGACCAGGGCAGCGGCGAGCGCTACGTGCCCCACGTGATCGAGCCCGCCGCCGGCGCCGACCGCGCCACACTCGCGTTCCTCGTCGATGCCTACGACGAGGAAGTCGTCGCGCGCGAGGGAGCCGGCGAGGGCGAGCGGCGCACCGTGCTGCGCCTGCACCCTCGCCTCGCGCCCGTGAAGGTGGCGGTGCTGCCGCTCGTCAAGAAGGACGGCCAGCCCGAGCTCGCCCACGAGGTGTACCGCGCGGTGCGAGCGCTCGTGCAGGCCGAGTACGACGACGGCGGCGCGATCGGCAAGCGCTACCGCCGCCAGGACGAGATCGGGACGCCCTTCTGCGTCACCATCGACCACGAGAGCGTGACCGAGGGCACCGTCACAGTCCGCGAGCGCGACTCCCTCACGCAGGAGCGCCGGCAGATCGAGGGCCTCGCACAGGAGCTCCAGCGGCGTGTGCAGGCCCCTTGGACCACACCCAAGCTATCCAGAAAGTAGATTTGATAGCTATGGTATTTGCGATTTAAGGGAGCTGGGAAATGCTGGTTGGGGGCCGGAGATGTTGTATTGAAAAATTAAAGTTGCGTGTAACCATAGTTTGACAGCGTTTTAAAAAAATGTATTCAACCTCAGACCCCTGTCACCGCCCGCCTCATCCGAGCGCGGACACGGTGGCCGAGCGCGGACACGGTGACCGACCGCGGGCACGGCACCACCGCGATACGTGCCACCTCGCAGCGGGGCACAGCACACAGCTGCGGGATGCGGCCTCGGCGACTGGGCCGGGACACATTCGAGGCGCGGCGTAGGGAACCTGAAACGCAAAAAAAAATTGGAGAGACACATGGACTTCGACCTGACTGACGAGCAGCGCCTGATCCGCGACACCGCCCGCGAGTTCACCGACAAGGAGATCGTCGAGCGCGCCCGCGAAAACGCGCGTAACCACCACTTCGACCTCGATCTGGTCAAGAAGATCGCCGACCAGGGCTACCTCGGCGCGATCGTCCCCCGCGAGTACGGCGGCGCGGGCCTCGGCTACCTCGACTACGGCCTCGTCGTCGAGGAGATCGGCCGCGGCTGCTCCTCCGTGCGCACCGTGATCTCCGTGCAGACCTCGCTCGTCTGCTCGGCGATCCTCAAGTGGGGCACCGAGGAGCAGAAGCAGCGCTACCTGCCCAAACTCTGCTCAGGCGAGTGGCTCGGCTGCTTCGGCCTGACCGAGCCCGACACGGGCTCCGACGCCGCCAACCAGCGCACGCGCGCGACCAAGACCGACTCCGGGTGGCGGATCAACGGCGCGAAGATGTGGATCTCGATGGGCAACTACGCGAAGCTCGCGCTGATCTTCGCCCAGACCGACCCCGAGAAAGGTCACCGCGGCCTCGGCTGCTTCCTCGTGGAGACCGACCAGCCCGGCTACCAGCCCCAGACGATCGAGCACAAGATGGGCCTCCACGCCTCAGATACCGCGTCGATCTCACTCGACGACGTCGAGGTCGGCGAGGACGGGGTGCTCGGGGAGATCGGCGACGGCTTCAAAGTCGCGATGTCCGCGCTTGACTCCGGGCGCTACTCAGTCGCCGCGGGCTGCGTGGGGATCTGCCAGGGCTGCGTGGAGGAGTCCGTCAAATACGCCAAGGAGCGCGAGCAGTTCGGGCGCCCGATCGCCAGCTTCCAGCTCGTGCAGGCGATGATCGCCGACATGGCCGTCAAGACCGAGGCCTCCCGGATGCTGGTGTGGCGCGCCGGGTTCCTCAAGGACAAGGGGCGCCCCAACACCACCGAGACCTCGATCGCCAAGCTTCACGCGACCGAGGCCGCGGTGGAGTGCGCCAACACCGCGATCCAGGTCCACGGCGGCGCCGGCTACGTCGATGACCACCCCGTGGAGCGCTACTTCCGCGACGTGCGCGTGACCACGCTGTACGAGGGCACCTCCCAGATCCAGAAATTGATCATCGGGCGCTCCCTCACCGGAATCAATGCGCTGGTGCCCTCCTGAGCCCCCGCCGCGCACCCACCGCGGATGGGCCGGCCTGCCTGCGCGGTCCGCAAGACCGAGGAGGGTTGCTGCACCCACCCCCTCCGCGACCCGGCCCGCGCCCGGACGGTAGTCTGCCGCTCCGATGAGCACGCTCGGTCCGGCGCTCCACGCGGCGACGCGGGGCAGGAAGCCCCGCGCCCACCACCCCGTTGCCCAACCCACCCGCGCGGACGATCCCAAATGAATCCCACAGGAAAGCCTGCGCAGGTCATCGGGGTGCTGGGAGCCGGCACGATGGGATCTGGCATCGCCCAGCTCGCCTGCCGCTCCGGCGCGCGCACGGTGCTGCATGACCCGATCCCCGAGGCGCTCGAACGGGGCGCGGAGAGGGTGCGCGGGGGTCTCGAGAAGGAAGCCGCCAAAGGGCGGATCACCGCCGAGGAGGCCCGTGCAGCCGGCGAGCGGCTGGAGGTGGCCGCGGAGATGGAGGCCCTGGCCCCGTGCGACCTCGTGATCGAGGCCGCACCCGAGCGCGTCGAGCTCAAGCGCGAGCTCTACGGGCGGCTCTCGGAGATCGTCAGCGCCGAGTGCGTGCTGGCCACCAACACCTCCTCGCTGCCCGTCACAGGGATCGCGGCGGGGGCCACCCATCCGGAGCGCGTGGTGGGGATGCACTTCTTCAACCCCGCCCCCCTGATGGCGCTCGTCGAGGTGATCGCGGGCCTGCGCTCGAGCGCCGAGGCCCTCGCGCTGGCCGACGCCACGGGCCTCGCGATGGGCAAGACCGTGATCCGCGCCACCGACGGCCCCGGGTTCCTCGTCAACCGCTGCAACCGCCCCTTCGGCCTCGAGGCCCTGCGGCTGCTGGGGGAGCGGATCGCGGACGTCGAGACCATCGACCGCATCGTGCGCCTCGGGGGCGGCTTTCGCATGGGGCCCTTCGAGCTCTCCGACCTCGTGGGGGTCGACACCGGCTTTGACGTCTCCCGCAGCTTCTACGAGCTCTCCTTCGGCGAGCCCCGCTGGCGGCCCTCCCCGATCCAGGCCCAGCGCGTCGCCGCCGGTCTGCACGGGCGCAAGACCGGGCGCGGCTACTACGACTACACCGGCGAGGGCCCCCACCGGCCGCCCGACCCCGAGCCGCCCCCCGCCGGCGGGGACGCCCGTGTGGGGGGCAGCGGTCCCATTGCGGACGCCCTGCGCCAGCTCGCGCCCGGCGACTCCGGACCGGAGATCGTCGGGGAGGGGCTCGGCGGGATGGTGGATGGCGAGCCCTTCTACGCGCTCGTTCCCCTCGGGCTCGTCGAGGTCACCGGCGAGGCCGGCGAACGGGCCTTCCAGGGGCTCGGCCTGCACACCGCCCGCGTACAGCCCTCACCCGTCGGGGTGCTCCCCCGGATCGTGTGCCAGGTGATCAACGAGTGCGCCTTCGCCCTCGGCGAGGGGGTGGGTAGTGCCAAGGACATCGACGCCGGTATGACGCTCGGCATGAACTACCCCCGCGGCCCCCTCGAGTGGGCGGACGCGATCGGCCTCGAGCACGTCACCGCGGTGCTCGACGCCCTCTGGGAGGAGTACCGCGAGGAGCGCTACCGCACCGCTCCCGTCCTGCGCCGGTCAGCGCTGTAGCGCCAGGGGCCCCTTGGCCGGAGCGGCGCTTGCTGAGCGGGCTATCCTTGCGTCATGGCCACCGTGGTGCTCGACCCGTACGCCTACGAGCTGGATGCGCTCAAGGAGCGCCGGCGGGTCTCTGGTCTTGATCGTCTCGACGAGGTGTGGGAGGGTGTTCTGCACATGGTTCCGGCTCCCAGCTATGGGCACGCGCGCTTGGGCCAGCAGCTGGCCGAGATCCTTGGCCCGCTCGCGCGCGACGCTGGTCTGGAGGCGGCGATGGGCGAGTTCAACCTCGGCGACTCCGAAGCGGACTTCCGCGTCCCCGACGGTGGCCTGCACCGTCCTGGCGCCAAAGGCGTCTGGCTGCACACCGCCGCACTCATCGTCGAGATCGTCTCGCCCGGCGACGAGACCTGGCAGAAGCTCCCCTTCTACGCCGCCCACGACGTCGACGAGGTGCTGATCCTCGACTCAGAGGAGCACGCCGTCCATTGGCTCGGGCTCGCCGGCGGCAAATACAGCCCGATCGAGCGCAGCGGCCTGATCGACCTCGGCGTCACCGAGCTGGCCGAACGGATCGACTGGCCGCGCTGAGCTCCGCGGTCCGGTCACCGGTCACCGCCATCTACTCGGCGGCGGGCGCCCACTGTGCTTCCGCGGGATCGCCCACGGGCATCCCCACGGGGACGGGCACGTGGGGGGTGTCGCGGATGTACCACTCCGCGTCGAGCGCCGCCTGGCAGCCCGAGCCGGCGGCGGTGATCGCCTGGCGGTAGGTGTGGTCCACGAGGTCCCCCGCGGCAAACACCCCGGGGAGGTTGGTGCGGGTGGAGCGCCCGTCGGTGAGCACGTAGCCGTTCTCGTCGACCTCCACCTGGCCGCGCACCAGCTCCGACTGGGGCTCGTGGCCGATGGCGATGAAGGCGCCGCTGATCTCCAGGAAGCGCTCCTCGCCGGTGTCCGCGTTGAGCAGCACCGCGTGTCCCAAAGCGCCGCTCTCGCCGCCGTTCAGCTCCTTGACGGTGTAGGGGGTGAGCAGCTCGATGTTCTCCCGCTCGCGGGCCCGCTCGAGCATGATCTTCGACGCCCGGAACTCCGGGCGGCGGTGCACCACGGTGACCTTGGCGGCGAACTTGGAGAGGAAGATCGCCTCCTCCATCGCCGAGTCCCCCCCGCCCACGATGATCGTGGGGGCGCCCTTGAAGAAGGCGGCGTCACAGGTCGCGCAGTAGCTCACGCCCCTCCCCCCCAGCTCCTCCTCGCCGGGCACCCCGAGCCGTTTGTGCTCGGCGCCCATCGCCAGGATCACGGTGCGGGCGCGGTGCTCGGTGTCCCCCACCCACACGCTGTGCACCCCCCCGGGCTCGCGGGCGAGCTGCACGCGCTCGGCCTGGTCGGTCTCCAGGCGCGCCCCGAAGCGCTCCGCCTGGGCGCGCAGGTGGGTCATCAGCTCGGGGCCCATGATCCCCTCGGGGAAGCCCGGGTAGTTCTCCACGTCGGTGGTCTGCTGCAACAGGCCCCCCCACGCAAAGCCCTCGATCACGAGCGGGCGGAGGTTGGCGCGGGCGGTGTAGAGCGCCGCGGTGTAACCCGCCGGACCGCTGCCGATGATGATCGTGCTCTCGATGTCCGCCATGCTCTGTTCACACCCCCATCTCGCGTGTCGCCATAAAGCACCAGCCTACAGCCGGCAATACTTTACTTTGTATAGTATAGCGCAGGCGGTCTGACTCCGATCTCGTTTTTTTGTGATCGTCCGCGCGGGTGGGCGCCCCCACCGACGCGCAGGGGCGCGGGGCTTCCATGCCCCGCGTCACCGGCTTGGGAGCCGCCTGGGCTGCGGATCGCCGATCACCCGGAGGGCACTTCGCGGGTGAGCAGCTCGCGCTTGAGCACCTTGCCGGAGGGGTTGCGGGGGAGCTCGTCGATGAAGAGGATCTCGCGCGGCACCTTGAAGCGGGCGAGGTTCTCGCGCACGTACTCCCGTAGGGTGTCCTCGCCGAGGATCTCATCGGGGCGCAGGACCACGAACGCCCGCAGGCGCTGGCCGAACTGCTCGTCATCGACGCCGATCACGGCGGCCTCCACGACCGCTTCGTGGTCGGCGAGGACGTCCTCGACCTCGCGCGGGAACACGTTCTCGCCGCCGGAGACGATCATCTCGTCGTCGCGGCCCGCCACGAACAGGCGCCCCTCCGCGTCGAAGCGGCCGAGATCGCCGGTGCTCATGAGGCCGTCGATCGAGGCCTTCGTGCCCCCGCCGGTGTACCCGTCGAACATCAGCTCGTTGCCCACGAAGATCCGGCCGGTCTCCCCCTGGGGGAGCTCCTTGCCGTGCTCGTCGTAGATCCGCACCACAGTCCCCCGCGGCGGGGTGCCGGCGGTGCCGGGTGCCGCCCGCAGTTCCTCCGGGCCGGCGATCGACGCCCAGGCGACCTCGGTGGAGCCGTACAGGTTGTAGAGCACCTCGCCAAAGGTGTCCATCGCCCGCAGCGCCAGCTCGCCGGGGAGCGCGGAGCCGCTCGCGGCGATGATGCGCAGGGTGGAGGTGTCGTAGCGGCGGATCGTCTCCGACGGGAGGTCGAGGATGCGTTTCAACATCACCGGCACCACCACCAGGGTGTCCGCTCGGTGACGCGAGATCGCGGCTAGCGTCTGCTCGGGGTCGAAGCGCCGCTGCAGGACGAGCGTCGAGCTGAGCGCGAGCCCCCACGCGAAGTGGGCGAAGCCCCACGTGTGAAAGAGCGGCGCCGCGATCACCGTGGTGCCGCGCGCCCGCAGCGGGATCTTGGCGAAGATCGGCGCGAACGTGCCCACCGTGTCCGGGGTCTCGCGCGCCGCGCCCTTGGGAAGCCCGGTGGTGCCGGACGTGAGGATCACCATGCGCCCAGACTCCCCCGGTGGCCGCAGGCTCGCGTCCGAGTGGCCCGCGACGAGCTGCTCGAGCGTTGGATGCGCGGGGGATGCGGAGTCGCGCCATGCGACGAAGCAGTTCATCGACGCCGCCGCCGCGCTCACGGCGGTGGTGAACTCCTCGTCGTACACCAGCGCCGTCAGCCCCTCCCGCTTGCAGACCTCCGCGATCTGGGGCCCCGCGAATCCGGTGTTCATGCAGATCGCGTTGGCCCCCAGCTTCGACGTGGCGACGGTCGCCTCGACGAAGCCGCGGTGGTTGCGGCAGAGGATCGCCACCCCATCGCCCTCCCCCACCCCGCCGGCGCGCAGGCCGCGGGCGATCGCGTTGGTGCGCCGATCGACCTCGGCGAAGCTCAGGGCGCCCAGCTCGTCGTGGATCGCGGGCCGCTCGGGCGTGCGCGCGGCCTGCGCCGCGTAGCCCGCGGCCGGGGTCGCGCCCCAGCGCCGCAACGCGGCCAGCGCGCGCAGCGCGCGGTCCGGCCGGTCGACGCCCACGATGCCGGTGGCGGCCAGCGTGCGCAGCGTGAACGCATGGTCGGCCACGCGCGGGCCAACCCCGCGCAAGATGCCCGCACCTGCCTGTGGGACTCCCGCCATCGGGCGTATCTAATCACGCGGGGGGCCGCGAGAGGTGGAGCCGGTGCACCGGCGCAGGCCCAGACCAACACGCTCACCGCCGCGGTCGCGCTCGATCTCATCGGCCCGCAACTCACGGCATAGATCCCGACGATCGTCGCCGAGCTGCAGGCGCGACACACCACCGACCTCCTCGCCCAGCCCCACCTGGTCGGCGACACCACGCTCGCGGAACTGCTGAACGTCGCCGGCCTGCCGCAGGCCAAGCAGCAGGCGTTCGCGCAGGCGCTCACCGCCAACACGAAATCGATGCGCAACTTCTGGCGCACCCTCGGCGAAGGGCAGGCCGGCTTCACCCCGCCGAAGCCTCGACGATCGAGCGGACGCTCTCGATCGGCGCGTTCGTGAAGAACTTCGTCCCGCTCGTGCAGAACCTGCTGCAGCGATTCTCCGCGGGCGCCTACACAACTCTCCCCGACCTCGCCCGGCTGAGCAAGCAGGACTGGGAGGCGCTGGTCAAGCAGACCGGTGCGCCCCCCAGCGTGGACGCGGCAGGTGAAGCGACACCGGCGGAGGTGTTCGCGAGCGTCGTCTACTCGCGTGTCATGCGCGCGTACCCCACCGCCGCGCTCGCCGGCCGGATCGCGGCCGGCGCCTTCGTCCCGCACAGCGTGCAGCAGCCATTGAGCGCCTTCTTCAACAACAACCCGGATCTCGAACTGCTCAAGATGAGCATCCCGGCCAATCTCGCCACCTGCGGCGAAAAGGCGTTCGCCGGCATCGGCGCCGCAGACCAGGCGGCGGTCGTGGCCCATGCCCGCGGCTTCCAGCGGGTGCTGCGCGTGGCGCCGCGACCGGACGTCGCGGAGACGCTGCTCGGCCTCGGCCTCACCTCCGCCACCCAGATCAACGCCCTCGGCGAACAGCAGTTCTTCACGCGGGCGACCGCCGCCGGGCTCACCAAGCCCGAGGCCAACGCCGCCTTCCAGGCTGCGGCGCAGCGCTACGCGAGCGTGATCTCGCTGTACATGAAAGTCGAACATCGGATCGCTGGGAGTGTGGCCCGCCGCGCGTCGTGCTGTTCGGTTCCTACGCGAAGGGCACTGTGCACGAGCGCAGCGACGTGGACCTGCTGGTCGTCGCCAACGTCGAAGACGGCCTGGACTTCCACCAGCGCCGCGCCCGCCAGCTCGCCGCCGACTGCTTCCCCCGGCTGGACATCGTACTGGCGACCCCCACCGATCTCGCCACGGCGAGCACGGCAAGATCACCGTTCCTGCAGTCGATCCTCACGTGCGGCATCACCATCTATATGCAACCTCCCGCGAGCGCACCAGTGCCCTCCCCCGACGCACCCCCAGGATGCGGTCCCGCAGTAGGGACGGCGGTCAAGTGCGTCTGAGTGCTCCTGAGTTGCACTCACTTTGGACCCCGGACTGGACCCCATAGTATAAGTCTTGACTTCTACAAGCTTTGGTTTATACTCGCTGGCGGGTGTGGGAAGTCACTTCGGAACGAAGGAGCAATCCCATGACCACAACCAAGCCCACAAAGAGCCGCAAAGGGTTCGACGAGCTGCGCAAGCAGATCGATGCCAACCCGGCACGTCGTGCAAACGTCGAGGAGCACAAGACGGCGATGCTCAGCGAGCTACGTCGTAAGCTCGACCTCACCCAGGCAATCGTCGCCGACCGACTCGACGTCACCCAGGAGAACATCTCCCAGATCGAGCGCGGAGAGGCCGACGTTCGGCTGTCCACGCTGAGCCGGTACGTCGAGGCCCTCGGCGGACACCTAGAGGTTCGAGCCGCATTCCCAGAGGAGACCGTCGCGCTCAGCGTAGGGACAGCCGCGACGATGCGTCGCCGGCGAACGCGAAGAGGACCCGCCGCCACAGCCAAGACTCACAACCCCAACACCACGAGAGCAAAGAAAACACCAGCGGCAAGCGACGCCTGACGCGGACCCAGCACACTCCGCGGTGAGCGGCGACTTGAATTTGGGAACCTGCGACCAACCGGTCCTTACCGGCAACGCCCAGTGTTGAGCGGACTTTGGACCCAATTTGGACCCAAATCCCAAGACTGGCGACTTAGCCAAAAGCCCAAAACCGCCTATTTGCAGGCATTTCACATCGGCCTGTTTGGACACTATTCGAACCAAGACCACGAATAGAGGCCACTGTCGTTCGGAGGTCGCTAATCAATCGTATGTCGAGTAGCTGATCTATATGCGTAGGTGCGCTGACGTTTGCGGCCACCGCAAAAAAGTCGGTCTCCCAGCGTTCGAGCGTGTTATCGACGGACCGTATGATGTCGGCGTACCGACTGAGCAAGGCCAAGACATAATGATTGGCTATGTCGCCCGGCGACTTGCCATCGGGACCACTCGAAAACGCCGAGCGAGTGGCCCACCATAGCGACGAGGAAGATGAATCGGGCTGATACTTATCCGTTTGCGTACGGGTGTCCTCTCGCCGCCAAATGTCAAGAACCACACCTGCGACCACGAACAACACCAATATTCTCGTCCGGAGCCGCGGCCGAGGGGAATCCCCGTCAGGTGCTGCCCATTCCAGCGTGGGAACGGTAAGACGGACCACCTGCGGGCGAATACCTCGGGACCTACTACTCATCATCACGAACGGGCTACCCTCCCCCTCGAGCAGGTAGTGCGCGAGATCATGCCAGGGGTCGCTGCGAGCTTTAGCGACAGAGGTGATATTACCCCAGACCTCAACGTCATCGACCGTGAATATCGCCCTCAGCCATTCAGCCAGTTCCTCGGTGTCTATGGACGAGACATCCGTCAACGAGAGTCGGATCTGGCCACCGTCAGGCTCGAAGAACGAGGTGCCGGGTGGACAGAACTCGGTGATAACCCCTGGGCGGAGCCCCTTAGCTTGGAGTTCGTCTAGCCGGCTAGAACTGCTTTCCGGCACACGAACGGAGCCGGCCATAAGCGCGCCAGCCACGAAGCCTTGGCCTGTCGCAGGATGACACTCGAGAACCTCTACAACCATGTCGCCGACCTCTCAGTCGGGCGACACACGCCGCCAAAACCTTCCCCGAAGAACGCTCAACCGCAGAGCGTCTTATCAAAAAAGACGCCCCCTCGTTCTCTGGATGGACTGACCATTGTCACATCTACGCCCATGGCTCAAATCGGCCGATCCTCAGAACTTACGTTCCTCTGCCAAAGCGCTGACTCAATATCTCCAATCGCGGCCGCAAACTCGGCAGTTCACGCTCGACCACATCCCATACGAGCGCCAGATCGACGCCAAAGTATTCGTGGATGAGCTTGTCACGCATCCCGGCGATCTGCCGCCAAGGCACCGCTGTATCGAGTGCACGCGTGTCGTCCGAGATCCCCTTCACGGCCTGGCCGATGATCTCAATGTTGCGAATGACCGCGTCCTGGGTCTTGCCGTCCGCGAAGAACGCCTCGCGGCCCCGGCCGTGTAGCTCTGGATCGCGTCAATCGCCGCGATAGCGTGGAGCAGGTAGGTGCGCTCGTCCTTCACCAGGGGCACGAGCTAGCTGATCAGGGATGGGTCTGAGGTCCAGTCCGGCATAGCGTTGGGGGTGAGTGGCTCGTATGCGTTCTCGATCGCTTTGCGTTTTGTTTCGGTGTCTGCGCGGGCGTAGATCTCGGTGGTGGACACGTCGGCGTGGCCGAGCATGTCGCGGATGTAGATCAGGTTGACGCCGGCCTGGATCAGGTGCATCGCCCGGCTGCGCCGCAGGGTG
>DATMPY010000220.1:0-3631 GCA_035566955.1 Solirubrobacteraceae bacterium
CCAGCGACGCCCGCCGCCCGCCCAGCGACGCCCGCCGCCCGCCCAGCGACGCCCGCCGCCCGCGCAGCGACGCCCGCCGCCCGCGGCAGCGCCACCAGGCGCCGCGACCACCCGACTCACACCTTCGCGGCAGCCCCCAAGCCAGCGGCCTCGCGCAGGGCCTCGGCCTTGTCGGTCCGCTCCCACGTGAAGTCGTGGTCGTCGCGGCCGAAGTGGCCGTAGGCCGCGGTCTTCTGGTAGATCGGGCGGTGTAGCCTCAGCTCCTCCCGGAAGGCCCCCGGGCGCAGGTCGAAGTGTTCTTTCACGAGCTCCGTGATCCGACCCCGGCCGAGCTTCTCGGTGCCGAACGTCTCCACCATCACGGACACCGGGTGGGCGACCCCGATCGCGTACGCCACCTGCACCTCCGCGCGGTCCGCCAGTCCCGCCGCCACGATGTTCTTCGCCACCCACCGCACCGCGTACGCCGCCGAGCGGTCCACCTTCGAGGGGTCCTTGCCCGAGAACGCCCCCCCGCCGTGGCGGGCCATGCCGCCGTAGGTGTCCACGATGATCTTGCGGCCCGTCAGCCCGCAGTCGCCCATCGGGCCGCCGATCACGAAGCGCCCGGTGGGGTTCACGAGGAAGTTGCGCAACAGCTCTTTCTCCTCGTACAGCTCGGCGGGGAGCACGGGGCGCAGCACGTGCTCGAACAGATCCGGCTTGATCAGCGTCTCGCTGTCGATCCCGTCGGCGTGCTGGGTGGAGATCAGGATCTTCTCCACCGCCACCGGCCGGCCGTCCCGGTAGCGAACCGTGACCTGGGTCTTGCCGTCCGGGCGCAGGTAGGGCAGTACGCCGGCCTTGCGCACCTCGGCCAGGCGCTTTGAGAGCTTGTGCGCCAGCAGGATCGGCAGCGGCATCAGCTCCTCGGTCTCGTTGGTCGCGTACCCGAACATCATCCCCTGATCGCCTGCGCCCGCGACGTCGAGGCGGTCATCGTCGAGCGGGTCGTGGCGGGTCTCATACGCCGCGTCCACCCCCTGGGCGATGTCCGGCGACTGCCGGTCGATCGCGTTCACCACCGCGCACGTGTCGCAGTCGAAGCCGAACGCCGCGTTGTCGTAGCCGATGCCCCGCACCGTCTCGCGCGCCACCTGCTGGATGTCCACGTAGGTGTCCGTGGTGATCTCCCCCGAGACGACGATCAGGCCCGTGTTGACGAGCGTCTCGCATGCCACCCGGCCGTAGGGGTCCTCGCGCAGCACCGCGTCCAGCACACCGTCGGAGATCTGATCGGCGATCTTGTCCGGGTGCCCCTCCGTCACCGACTCGCTGGTGAACAGGAACGTGTTGTCGGAATCGTTGCTCATGGTGGGTCCACTCCAGGTTGGTCACGCCCCGCGGCCCTTCGGGCTCCGACGAGCGATCGGCTGATGAAAGTCGGACAAGTCTAGAGGCATTTTGGCCGAGCCCGGGGCCGCCGCGCCCGCGGCCGCCGAGCGCGGCCTGCCACGCCGGCCACCGCCATGGCCGCGCTGGCCGCGCTCCACGAAGTCGATCACCAGCGGCACCCCGTCCATGCCGTAGCGCGCGCGCAGGCGGTTCTCCAGGAAGTACGCGTAGTCGCGGGTCACCCGCTCGCGCGAGTTGACCTGGATCGCAAAGCGCGGGGGACGCTCACCCGTCTGGGCCATGTAAATCGGCTTCAGACGGTGCTGGGAGGAGCCCCGCCGGGTGCCAACCGGGGGCTGGCGCGCCTGCACCGCCTCCGCCAGGAAGCGGTTCAGCTCCGGCGTGGGAATCCTGCCTGACATCCTGTCCCCCAGCGCCAGCGCCTCGGTCAACAGGCGCGCCGTGTGGCGGCCCGTCTTGGCGCTCGCCGTCAGCACTCGCGGGCGCAGCCGCAGCTTCTCCGCCACGCGCGCCCGCTCGTGCGCGAGCGCTTGCTCCCGCGCCCGCTCGTCCTGGACCTCGGGGTGGGAGTCGGCGAGCAGGTCCCACTTGTTCAGCACGATCGCCGTGGCGCAGCTGGCCTTCATCGCGAGCTCCGCGATCCGCAGGTCCTGGGCGGTGACTCCGTCGGTGGCGTCGCACACCACGAGCGCCACGTCGGCCCGCTCCGCCGCGCGCTGGGAGCGCAGCGCCGTGTAGTACTCCACAGAGTCGGCCACCTTCGACTGGCGGCGCATCCCCGCCGTGTCGACGAGCGTCACGCCGCGCCCGGCGACCCGCAGCGGGGTGTCGATCGCGTCGCGGGTCGTTCCCGCGAGCTCAGACACGATCACGCGTTCCTCACCCAGGAAGCGGTTGACCAGCGAGGACTTGCCCACGTTGGGGCGGCCGATCACCGCCAGGCGGAGCGTCTCGTCCCCCGGCTGCGCCTCGCCCTGCACTTCGCCCCCCGTGGCCTCGACGTCGTTCAGCAGCTCCACGATCCGGTCGAGCAGGTCGCCCGTGCCGAGCCCCTGTGCCGCCGACACCGCCAGCGGCTCCCCCAGGCCGAGGCGGTGGAGCTCCGCGGCGAGGGGCAGGTCGCGGACGGTGTCGCACTTGTTGGCCACTGCGATGCACGGCAGCGGCGCGCGGCGCAGCAGGTCCGCGAGCTCCTCGTCGCCCGCTCGTACCCCCGCGCGCGCGTCGACCACCAGCACCGCCACCTGCGCCTCCGCGATGCCCGCCTGCGCCTGCTCGCGGATCGAGCCGGCCAGCGGATCCCCGTCGCGGAAGTCCACTCCGCCCGTGTCGATCAGCGCGAAGCGCCGACCGTTCCACTCGCACTCAACCTCGTTGCGGTCCCGCGTGACCCCCGGGCGCTCGTGCACCACCGCCTCGCGCGAGCCGCTCAGGCGGTTGACGAGCGAGGACTTGCCCACGTTTGGATAGCCGACCACGGCGACCTTTAGCATCGGGCCAGTATGACCGCCACGAGGACCGCTCCCCGTGACAGCCCAGACGGGACTCCCCGCACGACCATCCAAACAGCCTCCCCTCACGCCCCGGGAGAGCTGGAGTTAATGTTCTTTTTTTCGGAGACCGTATAACAATAGTCAGACGCGACTTGAATTTTTTATATCCAAGTCCGCGGGCCCTTTATATTCCGTATATACTATAGCTATTTGCTGCACCACTTCGCCTACGCTCATGCCGGTGGTGTCGAGCACAACGGCCTCGGGGGCGGGCTCTAGTGGGCTGTGCGCGCGGGTGGAGTCACGTTCGTCGCGGGTGCTCAACTCCCCGTGCACCTCCCCGGGATCGACCCCCAAATCCAGCGCCCGCCGGCGCGCCCGCTCCTCGGCGTCAGCCGTGAGAAAGACCTTCAGCTCGGCGTCGGGGGCGACAACCGTGCCGATGTCGCGGCCCTCCGCGACCCAGTCGCCATGGGCGATCAGCTCGCGTTGCTTGGCCACGAGCACCTCGCGCACCTCCGGATCGGCAGCCACCTGAGAGGCCTTCTCCGAGACCTCGGGGGAGCGGATGGCGTCGGTCACGTCACGGGCATCCAGCAGTACCCGCCCGCCCGGAGTGGGTCCGGGGCGGGCGGTCCCACCCAGTGCGATATGGGCCGCCCGGGCCAGCTGCGCGGGCTCCGCGGCGGGCAAGGCGAGCGCGAGCAGCGCCACGCAGCGGTACATCGCGCCGCTGTCCAGGT
>DATMPY010000221.1:0-11042 GCA_035566955.1 Solirubrobacteraceae bacterium
GCTCACGGGCTGTTACACGCTGTGGTGGCGCAGCGTCGCCGTCGCCGACATTGCGGCGGTCGCGGGCGGCTTCGTGCTGCGTGCGCTCGCCGGCGGCGTCGCCACCTCGATTCAGGTCTCGCGCTGGTTCATGCTCGTGACGTCCTTCGGCGCCCTGTTCCTCGTTGCGGGCAAGCGCTACGCCGAGTTGTGCGACTCCGAGCGCAGCGGGGTGGTGCGGGCTTCGCTGCGCGAATACTCCGTGCGTTACCTGCGCTTCGTGGTCGGTCTCGCCGCCACGGTCACCACCACCGCCTACTGCCTGTGGGCCTTCCAGCGAGCCCACCACGCCAAGCTCTCGTGGTACGAGCTCACGGTCATCCCGTTCGTGCTGTGGCTGCTGCGCTACGCGTTGCTGCTCGACCGCGGCGAGGGTCAGGCTCCCGAGGAGCTCGTGCTCCACGACGGCTTTCTGCTGAGCATGAGCGCCGCCTGGCTGGCGGTGTTCGTCTGCGGTGTGTATGTCGCCGGCTGACCCCGCCCTGCTCGCGCCCCCGCCAGCGCGCCCTCGTGACCTGGGCGGGCGCCGACCGCGGCTCCTGAGCGGCTGGGGGGGAACCGCGCCGACGCGGGCGCTGATGCTGCGTCCGCGCACCGCGGAGGAGGTGGCGAGCGCGCTGGCCGACTCCCCCCTTGCCCGCGGCGGCGCGATCGCCCGCGGGGCCGGCCGCAGCTATGGCGACGCCGCCCAGAACGGCGGGGGGGCCGTGGTCGACGCCACCGCCCTGCGGGGGCCGATCGCGCTGGACGCCGAGCGTTCGCTGGTGCACACCGGCGCGGGGTGGAGCTTCGCGGAGATCCTCCTGCACCTCGCCGCGCGGGGGTTCACGCTGCCCGTTGTGCCCGGCACCAGGCATCTGACGGTCGGGGGGGCGATCGCGGCCGACGTGCACGGCAAGAACCACATGCGCGACGGCAGCCTCGCCCGGCAGGTGGAGTCGCTCACGCTCTGCACCCCCGCCGAGGGCCCCGTGCGCCTCTCCGCGCAGTCGCGCCCCGAGCTGTTTCACGCCACCCTCGGCGGGATGGGCCTGACCGGCGTGGTGGTGGAGGCCGCGCTGCGGATCGTGCCGCTGCGCTCGTCGCGCGCGGTTGCCGACATCGAGCGCCTCGACAGCCTCGAGCAGGCGCTCGCGCTGATGTCCGGGGCGCAGCGCCACCGCTACGCGATTGCCTGGGTCGATCTGCTCGCCGAGGGCCGCGCGTTCGGTCGCTCGGTGCTCACCCGCTCCGACGAAGGCCCACCCCCCGATGAAGGTCGGACCCCGGATACGGACTGGAACCCGGATGCAGGTCGGCGCTCCGCTGAAGATCGTTCCCCTAACGGTGGAGAGCCCTCCGGACGCCCTCGGGGATACGCCCCCGGCGGGCCGCCGTTTCGTCTGCGTCCTCTGCTCACAGTGCCCCGCCGTGTTCCCGGGGGTCTGCTGCGCCCCTCCGCGGTGCGCGCCTTCAACGCCGTGCGCTGGCGCTCCGCCCCCCGCCGCGCCCACGGGCGGACGCTGAGCATGAGCGCCCAGCTCTTCCCCCTCGACGTGCTCGGCGAGTGGAGCCGCCTGTACTGGCCCCAGGGCCTGGTGCAGTACCAGTTCGTGGTGCCCCGCGGGGCTGAGGACACGCTGCTGCGTGTAGTTCACCGCCTGCGCGATCGTCGCCAGCCGATGTACCTCACGGTGCTCAAGCGCTTCGGCCCGGGTGGGCGGGCATTCGAAAAAGGCGGCCCGCTGTCGTTCCCGATCGAGGGGTTCACGCTCGCGATCGACCTTCCCGCGAGCGCCCCGGGGATGTACCGCGCGCTCGACGAGGCCGACGAGCTCGTGGCGGGCGCGGGCGGGCGCGTCTACCTCGCCAAGGACGCCCGTCTGCACCCGGAGATGCTGGGGGTCATGTACCCCGAGCTCGATCGCTTCCGCGAGCTGCGCGCGCAGGTGGACCCGGACGGGGTGCTGCGCTCGGACATGGGCCGGCGCCTGGGGCTGTGCGGATGAACCCGCGGCGCGTGCTCGTGCTCGGCGGCACCTCGGAGATCGCCGCGGCGATCGTGCGCGAGCTGGCGGCGGGCGGCCCGTGCGAGGCGGTGCTCGCGGGCCGCGACGAGGAGCGCCTGGGCGGCGCGGCGCGGGGCCTGTTGCGGGAGGGCTGCACGCGCGTGGAGACGATCCCCCTGGAGGCGGACCCGTCGAGCTCCGAGCGCGGGGACGGCCACCGTGAGGTGCTCGCCCGCGCGATCGGGCTGCTCGGGGGGGTGGATCTCGTGATCCTGGCGGTGGGGGTGCTGGGCGAGCGCGGGGGGCTGCCCGCGGACGTGCCCGCGGCGGTGGAGGTGCTCGAGGTCAACGTGGTGGGCGCCGGCTCGCTGCTGCTGGAGAGCGTCCGCGCGCTGCGCGAGCAGGGCCACGGCACCGTTGTGGTTCTCTCTTCCGTCGCCGCCGAGCGCCCCCGCGCGGCGAACGTGGTGTACTGCGCCTCCAAGGCCGGGCTCGACGCGCTCGCCCAGGGGCTCTCCGACGCGCTCGCGGGCACGGGGGTGGGGGTGATGGTGGTGCGCCCGGGCTTCGTCAGGACGCGCATGACGCGCGGGCTGCCGGTGCCCCCGCTGGCGACCGACCCCCACACGGTGGCGCGGCTCACGGTGCGCGGCCTCGACCGTGGGGCCCAGACGGTGTGGGCGCCGGCGGCGCTGCGCTGGGTCATGGTGGTGGTGCGGCTGCTGCCCCGCCCCATCTTCCGGAGGCTGCCGCTGTGAGCTCCCACGCACCGATCGAGCGGGGATCGATGGGCAGCGGCGATTCGGCAACCCACAGCGGCGCGCCGGTCGAGGACGGCTTGTCTGTCGAGGATGGCTCACCAGTCGAGGGTGGCTTGTCTGTCGAGGGCGGCGCGCTGGTCAAGGATGGGTTGTCTGTCGAGGGCGGCTCACCAGTCGAGGGTGGCTTGTCTGTCGGGGGCGGCCCGCCGCTCGAGGGTTGGACGCCGACCGCATACAACCACCGCCTCGCCCCCCACCGCGGGGACGTGCACCCCGGCCCATCCCCCTCGCTCCACCGCCGTCGCGCGGCCGCGGCGGAGGCCCGCCGCAGGCGTCTGCTGCTGATCGACCTCGCCCTGGGTCTCCTGCTCGCGCTCCTGGCGATCGTCATTGCCCCGGGTCTGGCGATCGTCGCGCTGGTGGCGCTGGTGGCGATGCTTGGATACGCCGTCACCCTGATCTACGGAAGGGTGCGTCGACGCAGAGCCGCGCGCAAGCATCGGCCTCATTAGGTTCCAGCCGCCGTCCTCAGGCGTGTGGGCTATTCCTGACGTGTCGGGTCATCGAGGTGCAGCACTTCGAGCGTCGCGTGCTTGGCGGCCTCGGCGCCCAGACCCCTGTCCTTGGTTGCCAGTGGCTCCTCCAACTGCTCGGCCAGAGCCACGAACAGCGCATCGGCCGCCGTGAGGTTGCCTCGCAGAGACCAGGCGCGCCGACGCAAGGGCAGGCAGGGAAAAAGCTCGATTGGCAGATCGCCGAGATCCTCAACCGCGCCGATCGCGCGACCTTCCGCGACTTCACCCCGAAGCGTTGCTCGGCGCAGGACGGCGAGCACCTCGAACACCAGCAGGTCGGGGGCGGCAAGCTCACCCGCGCTTGTCATGAGCGTCTCTACCTGCTTGGCGACGCCGACGCCGAGCAGGTAGTCGACGACGGCGGAAGTATCGAGGACGGTCACTCGCCCCGGGAGCGAATCGAGCGAACGACCATCTCGCTTGGCTCGTCGAGCGCAACGGTGCCACGCGCCTCGATGCGCGCCGACAGTTCAGCCGGCGTTGGGCGTGAAGCCGAACGCGCGAGCACGCTGCGCACGTACTCGGAGAGAGAAACCCCCGACATGGCCGCACGCGCCTTCAAGGTGTGATGCACCTCCTCCGGAACATCGCGTATCTGCACCAGCACACCCATAGCTGGTGACATGATAACATACGCAACGCATACAATGCTCGTCGGGCGCGGCCTGCCGAGGTGATCCTCGACACGTCGGCGATCATCGCGATCCTGCACGCCGAGCCGCAGGCGCGGGCCTGCGCGGAGGCGAGCGCGAGGGGCTCACTGTGGCGCGAGGGGGTTGAGGTGGTGGGCTTGGGCGGCGGCGTGCAGGTCGCCGTCGTAGACGAAGACCACCCCGAGGTCCTCGCGCATGGTGAGCGCCGTGGCGAGGTGGATGGCATCCATTGCCCGTAGCGGTGGGATGTAGGCGGCGGTGGCGAGCTCGATGATCTTCGGGGATAGCGGGATCAGGTTGATCCGCTCGAGGGCCGCGTTGGCGCGCCGCAGGACATCTTCGTCGCCGAGACGTCGTGCTGTGCACACCGCCTCGACGCGGATCAGCTCGCTCGCGACCTGCACAGGCCAATCACGCAGTGCGGCGCGGAAGGCGTCCGTCTCGCGCTCGGCCTTGAACAGCTTCACCAGCGCCGAGGCGTCTAGGTAGGCGGCGCTCACTCCCCGCGGACCCACCGCAGCGCATCAGACGCCGGCGCGACGTCCGCCGGATCTGGCTCACCCGGTGGGGGATCCAGTTCCGACAGGTTGCCCCGGCCAGGCCTTGCGCCGTAGCGCTCAACCAACCGAGCTCGCAACTGGGACTCCGAGCCGGCGCCGGCGAGCACGGCCTGCGCGCCGCGCAGTGTGAGCGCACGGATCTGCGCTGCCGCCGAGCGTGTCTCAACGGGGTCGAGCAGCGGCTCAGTCAGGCTTAGCGCGCGCTCCACCTCTGGGTCGCGTTCGACTCCCAGGCGTGGGTGACGAGCAGCCATAGCACGATGGTAGCACTCTTGTGTAGCACCTTTGACGCGGTGCAGAAGCTGCACAGCTTGAGAGTCAGCTCAGGCCGTGATCTGCTCGTGCTCGGCGCGCTCGGCTTCGGCGACCATTTCGGCCGCGCGCTTCGGGTCGCCGAGGGCCAGCAGGTGTGCGTTCAGGGCGACGGCACGTGCGGAGGCGTAGTCGAGCGGGACGCGCTTGCCGTCGACGACGACGTAGACGGCCTCAGAACCATTGCTGTTGATGTTGTTGGCCATGAGCTCAGGATAGGACATCCCTCAAGCGGATTCGCCGTCGCGGGTGATCTCCGCGATGTGCTGCGCGAGCGGCCGGTATGGGTTGTGCTTGCCGACGAACGCGATGGCGAGCAGCTCGTCGTGGCGCTCGAGATCTTTGAAGGTGACGATGTCGAGGCCGAACATGACCAGCCCGGCATTGAGCGCGGCGATGCCAGCGCGGAGGTTGCCGTCGATGAACGGGTGGGCGCGCAGGACCTTGGCGTACAGCCGCGTGGCGGCGTGAACGGCGTCGAAGCTGTCGGTGTCGGGGGACGCGCGAATCTCCGCGGCGGTGGTGTTGAACTCCTTGCAGATCTTTTCCAGCCGGCGGTGAAGCCGGCGGGGGTGGGCGCCGCGGTAGACGCGGATACGCCGGGAGCGCCGGGTGCCAACGTGCCCGCCGTACTGGACGTGCTCCCATTCGCCCTCATGGCGTCCGCGCAGCCGTCCGGCGTCCTCGGGGAAGAGCTCGCCGAAGATCTCGCGGTGCCACGAGCACAGCAGTTCGGGGGACATCTCGATCGGTCGGGACTTCGCGACGGGCCCGAGCTTCACGAGCAGGTGGGCCAGCCGATCGACGCTGAGGTCCCACGTTTCCTCCGGGGTGTGTCCGGCCGCGCAGAAGAACGGCGACTCGTTGTCGTCGCGGAATCCTCGGAACGGTGCACCGTGGCTCGGAGTCATCGCACGGGACTGTAGGGAGCGCTGCGGAGGTCTTGGGCGATGCCTGGACCACCCGCGGTGCCAGCCGGAAGGGGCGCTAGATTCGCCGGAGTGTCCGTCGAATCCGCTCTCCTCCGCGTCGGATGCATGGATTTGGACGCTTTTGTGGGTGGGCGTCTATCGAGCCGGATGCATTCCGGCCTTTGACGGCAAATTCATGAGGACATGCCTGCATTTCGAGACCGCGAGGAGCCTGTACGGCGGCCGGAAGGTCTGGATACCGCCACGCTACCGGAGCACGTCGAGGTCGGCGGGGATCCGGTACGACCCTACGTGCTGCTGATGAACAGCCACGACGGCTCAACTGCGGCGGTCGCAGCAACGACCCCGGTCCGGGTGGTGTGCCAGAACACGATACCCAGGGCAACGCGCCGGGCTCCAAGTGGGCTGCGGTGAATAGGATCGTGGAGTACGGGGACTGGGTGCGCCCGCTGCGGTCAACCAGCCAGCGCTTCGCCCGTGCGCTGGAGGATGGATCCGAGAAGACCCGCGCGCTGCAACTTGTTGCAGCGTCCTAGCGTTCTGGGCCCGGCGGGCGTACCGCGGTGCCCGCCGGGCCATCCCTGGCAGCCGACAGCGACAGATGGCTAGCAGGCTCTTCCTCTTGTCTCTTCTCTGGTCTGGCTAATGCGGTCTGTGGTCTGAGGGGCAGGGTACGCGGGTGCTGACGCTGGTGTGGGTGCCGTTTTCGAAGCTGAGGTGGGCGATGAATGGGAAGCCGGCGGGGGGGGCAGGTGTTGGGTAGGAGGATGCCCTTGGGGTTGTAGGGGATGGTGTGGCCGTGGGTGTGTTCGTAGTAGGTGAGGTGTTGTGGTCCGAGTGTTGCCTGGAGTTTGGTGATGGCGACGTTGGGTGCTTCGGGGAGGCTGGGGATGGGTGGGATGTTGATGTTGATGCGTCCGCCGTATGGTGGTGGTGTGGGGAGCAGGATGCCGCTGGTGCGGAAGCGCATCTCGCCACTCAGAAAATCAAAGTAGATAATGCGCCACCCTATGGCCTTTCCTTGGGTGGTTTGCCGAGTAACCATGAAATCAGTGATGGGCAGCACCCTCTTTTGGAAGCGACCGCGACGGATGGGGTAGAAGGAACGCCGAGTTCGGGTCTAGCGTCGATAATGTTGGAGGTCGATGGGGAAGCGGTCAGTGGGCCGCAGGGTTATTGCTCGCCCGGGCCGTGCACTCGTACTGCGCAATGGACGATTAGTGGCGAAAATTACGCAGCCGGTGAACATACATTGACGGTCGTGGCGACCGATAACGCCGGCAATGTAGAAACCGCTACCTACCATATGACGATCCACCATCCCGAAGGTGTGGCTGCTGGCCCAGGCTCGGTGAATCCTGTGACCGGCGAGCTGAGCATGGCGACTACTGACGTGTCGTTGGGTGTGCCCGGTGGTGCGTTGACGGTGAGCCGTAGTTATAGGTCTCGTCATCTCGCGCAGGGCACGGAAGGTCCTCTTGGGCCGCAATGGAACCTGAGCTTGGATGCCCAGCAGAGCCTTTTGCGGGTGTCGGGCGGGATGATGTTGACGGGGGACGGCGGCGGACAGATAGTGTTTGAGAGCAAAGGCAGCAGCCGCGAATTTACCTCGCCAACAGGCGACGCCGGTCTGGTTCTGCTCGAAAAACCAGTCGAAGGCAAAACTGTGTTTACTTTGAGCGAGAACGGGTCGGTCACAACATTTGAACTCCCCACTGGGGGAAGCGGTGTTTGGATGCCGTCAAGCGTTGAAGGACCAAACGGCACGAACAAGTCATTCTACAAATTCAAGGTTGAAGGCGGTGTAGTTAAGCCGACCGAGGAGCTAGCGCCGATCCCGGCGGGAGTATCGTGCGGGAAAGAAATCAGCGAACTCAAAGAAGGGTGCCGCGCCCTTAAGTTCGAATACGACGAAGGGGCAACTAAAGCCAAAGGTGAAAAGGCTAATGAATGGGGTGAATACGCGGGCCACCTTTCAAAAATTAAGTACATCGCGTGGAGCGCGAGCAAAACCAAAACCGAAACGGCTGTAGCGGAATACGAATATGATGTAAAAGGCCGGCTGCGGGCCGAGTGGAACCCGCAAGTCGGTGCTGCTGGAGCAGGGAACGATCCCTGGCGACGCGAGTCCCGGCCGGCTGCTGGCCGTGGCGGTACCGTCGGCGGCGACGTCGCTCGGTACCGGCGAAGTGCCGGTCAACACCGCGGTGCCTACGCTCTCGAGTACCAAACCGGCTGTCGGGACCAAAATCAGCGTCAATCTGACTAGCGAAAAAACACCGGGGAAATGGAGCGCAAGCCCATTGGCGTTCATCTACCAGTGGGAGGACTGCAACAGCTTGGGTGCAGAATGCACGCCGATCCAGGGTGCGGTCAATGAAGCGTACTACCCGGTCGCCGGCGATGAAGGCCACAAGCTTGTAGTCGAGGCGATCGCGCTGAACGCAACTGGAGCGGTGACGGCTTCCAGCGAAAAGACATCGACTGTGACGTCTGGTGTGCCGAACACGCCGCTGCCAGAACCGCCATACGTGGGTTCAGACGCTGTGACGACACTCGAGTATCAGGTGCCGGTGTCCGGTAGCGGCGCGCCGTATGAAATGAGCTCCACGGAAACGGCGAAATGGGGGCAGACGGATGATCCAAGCGGAGCTACGGGAACTATGGCGGTCTTTCCGCCGGACAAAGTTATGGGATGGCCCGCCAAGGAATACAAACGCGAGATCGTCTACTACCTGGACGGCAAGGACCGCGCGGTCAATACGGCGCTGCCCACAGGCGGGATCTCAGTAGCCGAATACAACTCTTACAACGACGTCGTACGCACTCTCACCCCTGATAACCGCCTGAAGGCCGTGACCGAAGGATGCAAACCCGGCGAAGAATGCAAGTCTGCAACTGAAAGTACCTACGAAGAAGGAGGCTCAGAACCAGGCACCCAGTTGCTCAGCACCCTTGGGCCGCAGCATACCGTCAAGCTGGCAGTGGGCAAAGAAGGCAAAGTTGATGAAGAAGTGTTGGCACGGGACCACATGAGATACTTTTATAACGAAGGGGCTCCTTCGGAAGGTGGCCCGTTCCATCTAGTGACAGAAACGATTGATGGTGCAGAAACAGCAAGCAAAGAAGAATTCGATAAGCGCATTACCAAGACCTCTTACAGTGGCCAAGAAGGGTTAGGATGGAAACTGCGAAAGCCGACCTCAGTCACGACCGACCCCGCCGGACTGAAGCTCACGCACACGACAGTTTATGACAAAGCGACCGGAAACGTCACTGAAGCTCGTTTGCCGATGCTGCTGGACTATACGTCACAGTTCGGTGAAAAAGGCACTGGGAACGGGCAGCTGGGGGAACCGAAGGATGTGGCGCTTGACCCAGAAGGGAATGTCTGGGTGCTGGACACCGACAACCATCGCGTGCAAGAGTTCAAACCGGAAGGGAAATTCGTCCGGATGTTCGGCTACGGGGTTCTCGACGGTAAAGAAGAACTCGAGGTCTGCACGAGCAGCTGCCGGGCAGGCATTGCGGGGTCCGGGAATGGCCAGCTCAACGAACCGAAGGGCATGGCAATCGACTCGAAAGGCAATTTTTGGATCTCTGACCAGGCCAATAACAACGTGCAGGAGTTCAACAAAGAATACAAATTCGTATTGAAGGTCACTACTGCGAACGGCAAAGCGTTTTCCGCCCCGCAAGGCGTCGCGACGGACTCCAAAAACGATGTGTGGATTGCCGATCGACCTAACGACCGCATAGTGGAGCTTAACGAATCAGGAGGGTACGTAACCCAATTCGGGACGGGCGGCACAGGGAATGGCCAGTTCAAAGAACCAAAGGGCCTAGCTGTCGGTCAGGCGGGGAATGTATGGGTCGCTGACAGTTTCAACGCACGACTGGAGGAGTTCACGTCATATGGTGAATACCTCGGACAATACGGTTCCACAGGCACAGGCGGCGGCCAATTCAAAGAACCGAGGGGAATCGCCGTGAACTCGGCAGGCACCATGTGGGTCACAGACGTCACGAATAACCGGGTTGAGCAGTTTCAACAGGGCACTCCGCACGACACCAAGACAATCTACTACTCCACTGCTGCGAACTCGGAATACGGTGGATGTGGAGAACACCCAACGTTAGCTAACCTACCGTGTGAGACGCTGCCCGCAACCCAGCCCGGGACCAGTGGCCTGCCAGAACTGCCTGTGACAAAATATACCTACAATATCTGGGACGAGCCCGAAACGACGACCGAAACAGTCGGCTCGACAACCCGCACCAAGACCGATACCTACGATGGAGCCGGCCGGGTGAAGACCGTCGCAGTCAGTTCGACGGTCGGGGAAACACTCCCAACGGTCACCGACGAATACAACAAAGAAACCGGCGCACTCGAAAAGGAATGCGCAAACGAAGGAAAACCCTGCACCGAAGGCAAACCAAAGACCCTCACAAGCGTCGCCAACAAGCTCGGCCAAATCGAAAGCTACACCGATGCCAGCGAAAACACGACAACCTACGAATACGAAAAAGAAAAAGGCGCTCGCCTAAAGAAAATCGACGACAAACAAGGCACAGAAGCCTTTGAATACAACGAAGCCTCGGGTCTTCTCAATGAAATGACCTACACAAACGGCGCCACCAAACTACTCTTCACAGGAACCTATGACATCGAAGGGAACACGCTCACCGAAGGCTACCCCAACGGCATGACCGCGACCTACACCTACAACACAGTCGGTAAGCCCATCGCGCTCGTCTACAAAAAGACCACCTACTGCACAGAAGAAGAAAAAGAAAAATGCAAGTGGTTCAAAGACACAGTCATCCCGTCGATCCACGGCCAGTGGCTTGAACAGACCAGCACCTTCTCCCACCAGACATACACCTACGATGGCGCTGGCCGGCTGACCCAGGTCCAGAACACTCCCGCCAGCAAAGGCTGCACCACACGCATCTACGCCTACGACGAAGACACCAACCGCACGAGCCTAACGACCCGCGAACCAGGCACCGAAGGCAAATGCGCTACCACAGGCGGCAAACTCGAAGCCCACACCTACGACACCGCCGACCGCCTCACCGACACCGGCATCGCCTACAACACCTTCGGCGACATCACCACCCTACCCGCAAACGATGCAGAAGAAAGCGCAGAACACGCACTCACCAACACCTACTACACCGACAACCAAGTCGCAAGCCAGACACAAAGCGAACAG
>DATMPY010000222.1:0-6127 GCA_035566955.1 Solirubrobacteraceae bacterium
GCGGGCGGCGGGCGTCGCTGGGCGGGCGGCGGGCATGGGGCCTGCCGCGGAGGTGTGAGCGGGTGTGAGCGGTCCGACACCCCATCTAGGGTGATGGAGTGTCGAGTGCGATCGCCCAGGTGGAGCCGCTGACCACCACCCGTGCGCTGCGAGGTCCGTTCGACTACCGCCTACCGGAGGAGCTGCGGGACGGGGCTGTGAAGGTGGGTTCGATGCTGGTGGTGCCGTTCGGCAGGCGCGAGGTTCTGGGTGTGGTGACGGGACTCTCGGAGCGCAGCGAGGTGGCGGATGAGAAGCTGCTGGCTCCGCTGCGAGCGCCGGATGAAGGCCCCCCCGCCCTGCCGGTCGACCTGGTGGTGCTGGCGGAGTGGATCGCGGCGGAGTACTGCTCGACGCTGGCGCGGGCGCTGCGGCTGGTGTTGCCGCCGGGGGTGACGGGTGGGCGTGGCGCGCTGAGCGTCCGCAAACGCCGCCCCCGGGCCGTTCCCCGCCCCCGGCACGAGCCGGTCGGGACGCTCCATGCAGAGCCGCCCCCGTTGACCGCGGAGCAGCGTGAGGCCCTCGCGGAGATTCGCGCGGCGCTCGATTCAGCGGGTGCGGAGTCGGATGCATCGGGTGCGGGGGGGCACCGGCTGCTGCTGCACGGCATCACGGGATCGGGCAAGACGGAGGTGTACCTGCGCGCGGCGGCGTGCGCGCTGGAGGGTGGCCGGGGGGCGATCGTGCTGGTGCCGGAGATCGCGTTGACCCCCCAGATCGTGGGCCGCTTCGTGGGGCGCTTCGGGGAGACGGTGGCGGTGCTGCACTCCCGGCTGACACCGGCCCAGCGCCGGGAGGAGTGGCGGCGTCTGCGGGCGGGGGAGGCACGGGTGTGCGTGGGCCCACGCTCTGCTGTGTTCGCCCCGATCGAGCGCCTGGGGTTGATCGTGGTGGACGAGGAGCACGAGTCCTCGTACAAGCACGAGGGGGACCCCCGCTACGACGCGCGGGAGGTGGCGGCCAAGCGGGCGAGTCTGCAGGGGGCGTTGCTGTTGCTGGGCAGCGCGACGCCACGGCCGGAGAGCCGCCACATGCTGCCCCGGGTGTCCCTTGGGCAGCGGGTGGACGGCCGTCCGCTGCCGCCGGTGGAGGTGCTGGACATGCGCGAGCAGTCCCACGGCCTGCACCCCCACACCGCCCAGGCGCTGGCTGAGGTCCGCCGGCACTCGGGCAAGGCGATCGTGCTGCTGAACCGCAGGGGGTGGTCGAACTTCCTCTCGTGCCGCTCGTGCGGAAAGGTGTGGAGCTGCCCGCAGTGCGACGTTGCGCTGGTGCTGCACCGCGCGGAGGGGCACGTGGCGTGTCACCACTGCGGCCATCGGGAGCGGGCGCCGGCGCGCTGCGGGTGCGGCTCGACGGCTGTGGCCCGCCACGGGGCGGGCACGGAGCGGGTGCAGCACGACCTGCAGGCCGCGCTGGGAGATGGGGAGCGCTTCCCGATCTTCCGCCTGGATGCGGATGTGCTCGCGGGAGATCGCCGAGCGACCGGAGGTGGCCCACCCGCACGCGGTACCTCATCCACGCGAGCTCGCACGGCTGAGGCTGGAGCGGTTGGGCAGACCGAGGTGGGAGCCCTGCTGCGCCGCTTCGCGGCGGCCCCGGCGGGGGTGCTGATCGGCACGCAGATGGTGGCGAAGGGCCACGACTTCCCGGACGTGACCCTGGGGGTGGTGCTGGACGCGGACTGCACCCTGCGCTTCCCGGACTTCCGCGCGGAGGAGCGGACGTTCGCGCTGATCGCGCAGCTGGCGGGCCGCGTGGGAAGGGGCGGGGAGGGGAGCGTGCTGGTGCAGAGTATCGACCCCCACGCGCGGGCGATCGCCCACGCCGCCCGCCACGACAGCGAGGGCTTCCTGGCGGGGGAGCTGCAACGCAGGGAGGCGCTCAGCTACCCGCCGTTCGCGCACCTGATCCGGGTGGTGTGCGCGGCGCAGGACGCGCGCCGCGCGCAGGCGGCGGCGAGCGCTGTGCGGGAGGGCCTGCGCGAGCGGCTCGCCCCCGCCGCGGCGAGTGTGCTGGGACCGGCCACGCTGTTTCGCCTGCGGGGCCGCGAGCGCCGGGTGCTGATGATCAAGGCGTCCGACCGCCACGCGGCGGTCGGGAGCGTGGGCGCGGCGGTGCAGCACGCGGCGGCAGGTCGGGCGCACGCAGGGGTGAGCTTCAGCGTGGATGTGGACCCGCAATAGAATCGGTCACACGACATGAGCACACAGGCGCAGAGCGAGACAGAGTTCGAGGAGCCCCCCGGGCAGCCGGAGGAGCGGGCTGCGCAGTCGGAGGGGCCAGCCGCGCAGGCGGGGGAGCGGGCTGCGCAGTCGGAGGGGCCAGCCGCGCAGGCGGGGGAGTGGGCCGAGCGGCCGGAGGAGCTGGACGACCAGCCGGAGGAGCTGGACGAGGAGACGCGGGCGCGCCGGGACGCGGCGCTGCGCCGGGTGCGCAAGCTGGGGGACCCGGTGCTGCGCACAAGCGCGGTGGCGGTGGAGCGCTTCGACGAGAGCCTGCAGGCGGAGGTGGAGCTAATGGGGCGGCTGATGGAGGACGCCCTGGGTGTGGGCCTGGCGGCGACCCAGATCGGGGTGCTGCACAGGGTGCTGGTGTACAAGGCATACGCCGATGACCAGATCACGACCCTGGTGAACCCCGTCCTGGAGTGGGCCAGCGAGGAGCGGGAGGCCGCGGAGGAGGGCTGCCTGAGCATCCCGGGAGTGCACGTTGAGGTGGAGCGCGCGGCACGGGTGCGGGTGCGGGCACTAGACCCGCACGGCAAGGAGCTGGTGGTGGAGGCCGAGGGCCTCCCGGCGCGGGTGATCCAGCACGAGATGGACCACCTCGAGGGAGTGCTGATCCTGGACAGGATCTCCCGGGAGGCGCGGCGGGAGGCGATGCGCGCGCTGCGCGAGGCGCGGGAAGCGGCGCCCGTTTAGGCGGGCCGGTTCTTTGCGCACGATCTTCCTGGGCACATCGGAGTTCGCGGCGGCCATCCTGGGGCGCTTGGCGGAGAGCGGGCACAGCCCCCAGCTGGTGCTGACCCGCCCGGATCGCCCACGGGGCCGGGGGCGCAAGGTGTTGGCGCCACCGGTCGCGCAGAGGGCGCAAGCGCTGGGCATCGCGGTGGAGCAGCCGGCGAGCGTGAACGACCCAGCGGTGTGCGAGATGACCGAGCGGGCGGAGCCGGAGGTGCTGGTGGTGTGCGCGTTCGGAGCGCTGATCAAGGAGCCCCTGCTCTCGGCGCACCCGCTGTTGAACGTGCACCCCTCGCTGCTGCCGCGGTGGCGCGGGGCGGCGCCGATCGAGCGGGCGATCATAGCGGGGGACCCCGAGACGGGGGTGTCGATCATGCGCCTCGTCGAGGGCCTGGACAGCGGGCCGGTGTGTGCGGCGGCGCGCGAGCGGATCGCCCCTGGGGACACCTACGGCTCGCTGGCGGAGCGCCTGTGGGCGCTCGGGGGGGAGCTGCTGGTGGGTGTGTTGGATCGCTGGGAGGGGGGAGAGCCGCCGGCGTTCGTAGAGCAGAAGAAGTTGGGGGCGACGTACGCGGAGAAGATCGCCCCCGAGGACCGCCTGCTCGATCCGGCGCGTCCCACGGCGGAGTTGGAGCGCAGGGTGCGTGCTTTGCACCCGCACATCGGCGCCCGGGTGGCGCTGGCGGACGGAACGGTCCTCGGTGTGCATCGAGCGAAGGTGCTCGCCGGGGGCTCTGCGGAGGGTCTCGCCGAGGGATCCGCGGATGGCCTCGCGGAACCGCCGGCGGGGCAGCTCATGGGCAACGGCGGGCGCCTGCTGTACGGGACGGGGGAGGGGGCGCTCGAGCTCGAGTGCGTGCAGCCGCCGGGCGGACGGCCGATGGCGGCGGCAGCGTATCTGCGAGGGCATGCCCTCTAGCGCGCGGGTCTGCGCGTACACGGTGTTGCGTCGGGTGTTCGAGGGAGGCGCGTACGCGGACCTTGCGCTGCGCTCGGAGGCGCGCGACCTGGACGCGCGCGACCGGGCGCTGGCGATGCGGCTGGCGTACGGGGCGGTGCAGCGCCGTGGCACCCTGGACTATCTGATCGAACGCTTGGCGGAGCGGCCGGTGGGCAAGCTGGACGCCCCATTGGTCGCGGCGCTGCGGCTGGGGCTCCACGAGCTGCTGTACCTGGGGGGCGCACCGGACCGGGCGGTGGTGGCGGACGCGGTCGAGCTGGCGAAGGTCGGCGGGTCCATGGGTGCTGGGACGGGCGGCGGCGAACCCCGCGCCAGGCGCCCCGGCGGCAGCGGGCAGGCGGGAGTAGGCCGTGGGGGGCACGGCCTGGTCAACGCGGTGCTGCGCCGCGCCACGCGCGAGGGAGGGGCCCTGCTGGAGGCGCTCGACGACAGCACCCCGCGGGGGGCGGCGTTGAAGCACTCCCACCCGGAGTGGATCGCGGAGCTTTGGTGGGATGCCCTAGGGGCAGAGCGGGCACGGGCGCTGCTGGCGTTCGACAACGAGCCGGCGGAGCTGGCGCTGCGGGTGAACACGCTCGTGGCGGACCCCGCCGCGGTGGCGGCGGAGATCCCGGTGGCGGTCCACGGGGACCCGGGCATCCCGGAGGCGCTGGTGCTGGAGGGCCGCTGGGACGTGCACGGCTCGCGGCTGTGGCGCACGGGGGCGGTGCTGGCGCAGTCAAGGGGCGCGATGCTGCCCGCCCGGGCGCTCGACCCGCGGGCGGGGGAGCGGGTGCTCGATCTGTGCGCGGCGCCGGGCGGCAAGACCACCCACCTGGCGGCGCTGATGGGGAGCGCGGGGGAGGTGGTGGCGGTCGAGCGCAACCCGCGCCGCGCGGAGGAGCTCCGTCGCACGGTGGCGCGCATGCGCGCGGAGTCGGTGCGCGTGGTGATCGGCGACGCGGCGCGGCCCCTTGGGGATGGGGTGAGAGCGCTTGCCGCGGAGGGCCCGACGGGGTCTTATGGGGAGGACGCGGCGGCGTCTGCGGGAAGGGACGCGGTGGGGGCACCTGCGGGGAAGGAGCTGTTCGACCGGGTGCTGGTCGACCCCCCGTGCTCGGGCCTGGGCACGTTGCAGGCGCGCGCGGATCTACGCTGGCGGGTCGGGCCGCGGGATGTGGCGCAGCTCGCGCGCGCGCAGACGGCGATCCTCGCCGCGGGCGCGCAGGCGCTCCGTCCGGGGGGTGTGCTGGTCTATTCTACGTGCACGATTTCCCCGACCGAGAACGAGCGTCAGATCTCCACCTTCCTGGAATCCAACCCCGACTTCACGCTCGATGACCTGGGCGCGGGACTCATGGATTCGCCACCCGTCCCGCCGGCGACCGGCCCGCACGCGGTGAAGGCGCGTTGCGTGCTGACGCTGCCGCACCGCGACCACACCGCGGGCTTCTTCATCGCGCGGCTGCGGCGGGGTTGAGGAGGATTGGGATGGGCAACGGCGAGCGCGACCAGGCAACCCCGGCGCCGGATCTCGGCCCGGTGTGCCCGAACTGCTCGGAGCCGTGGCTGCGCCCGACCAACCTGGCGGGCCGTTACCGGTGCGTGTACTGCCTGCACCGCTTCGAGCTCGCCTCGGTGTGCCCCAATTGCGGGGAGCACTCGACGATCGTGCGGATGTCCTCGACGGCGATCCTCAAGTGCAACAACTGTGGCGCCAGTATGTTGCAGCCGATATGAGCGCCGCCGCGAAGGAACTGCTGTCGGGAGTGCGGGTGGCGCCGTCGATCCTCTCGGCTGACTTCGGGGTGTTGCGCGAGCAGGTGGGGGAGGTGCTGCAGGCGGGGGCGCGGGTGATCCACGTGGATGTGATGGATGGCCACTTCGTGCCCCCGATCACGATCGGCCCACTGGTGGTCGCCGCGCTGCGCGAGCAGGTGGAGGAGGTGGGGGGGATGCTCGACGTGCACCTGATGATCGAGCGCCCCGAGCGCCAGGTGGGGGAGTTCGTGCGGGCGGGGGCGCACTCGGTGACCTTCCACTGCGAGGCGACCCTACACGCGGAGTACGCGGCGCAGGAGATCCGTGCAGGCGGGGCGTGCGTGGGCGTGGCGATCACCCCGGCCACCCCGGTCGAGGCGCTCGCGGAGCTGGTGGGATCGATCGACCTGGCGCTGTGCATGAC
>DATMPY010000223.1:0-13495 GCA_035566955.1 Solirubrobacteraceae bacterium
GCAAGCAGCGCGACGCCACCCGCGGGCGCCTGGACGGGCGCTCGGTCGAGATCCAGCGGCTGATCGGGCGCGCGCTGCGTGGGGTGATTGACTTCAAGGCGCTGGGCGAACGCACGATCTACCTCGACTGCGACGTCCTGCAGGCCGACGGGGGCACCCGCTGCGCGTCGATCACCGGGGCCTACGTCGCACTCTCGCTGGCGTGCGCCCGCCTGGCGGAGCAGGAGGCGTTCGAGCGCCCCCCGTTGACCGGCTCCGTGGCGGCGGTCTCCTGCGGGATGGTCGATGGGGTCGCGCTGCTCGACCTCGACTACTCCGAGGACTCCACCGCGGAGGTCGACGCCAACGTGGTGATGACCGGCGAGGGGGACCTCCTGGAGGTTCAGGCCACCGCCGAGCGAACCCCCCTCTCGCGCGCCAGCCTCGACGAGCTGCTCGCCCTCGCCGCCAGGGGGATCGCGCAGCTGCGCGGCGCCCAGGAGCAGGCGATCGCCTCCGCCGCGGCACCGTGAGGCTCCTGCTCGCGACCCACAACGAGCACAAGCGCCGCGAGCTTGCGCGCCTGCTGCCCCAGCACGAGATCGCGCTCCTGCCCGACGCCGTGGAGCTCCCACCGGAGGACGGGGAGACGTTCGCGGACAACGCCCTCGGCAAGGCGCGCGCGGCGGCGCGGGCCACGGGCGAGGTGACGATCGCCGACGACTCCGGCATCGAGGCCGCCGCGCTCGGCGGGGCCCCGGGGGTGCGCTCCGCCCGCTATGCCGGAGAGCACGCCACCGACGAGCAGAACCTTCACAAGCTCCTGCGCGAGGCCCCCGTGGGCAGTGCCCTGGAGTACGTCTGCGCGCTCGCCTACGTGGACCCCGCCCGGGAGGTGCAGCGGCTCTTCGAAGGACGCTGCCCGGGTCGCCTGGCCGCGGAGCCGCGGGGCGCGGGGGGCTTCGGCTACGACCCCGCCTTCCTGCCCGACGACGGGCCCCCGGATACCACGATGGCGGAGCTCGCCGACGAGCAGAAGGACGCGATCAGCCACCGCGGCCGCGCCGCGCGGGCGCTGGAGGAGTGGATGAGAACGGAAGGAGCGTCTGTATAGCGAACGTATCTACTCACGAGGGAGGTTGGAGTATCTGCTCATCAGGGAGGCTGGGTTGTACAGCAAAAATTTTACTCTCGTATTACGATCGTTATACGAGAGTGGAAAAGTACATATGTACATAAGCCAGCTCAGCAGCGTAGGCCAGCTCAGTAGCGCCTCTTCGGTGGCTGGTTGTGGGGGCCCGGCTTGGAACGGCGTTCTCAAAAGAGGTTGATCGCCGCGGAAACCCCCACGGCGACGGACAGCCCCGCGTACCCGGTGTAGCCGGCGAGCAGCAGCATCGCCGCTGTGAGCAGCGCGATCAGGACGGTCACGATCCAGGCGACGCGGGCGAGGTCCATCGGTGGAGGATATTCTCGCGCAACGATGGAATCCGGGTTCGGCGACATCCTGGCGGAGCGCGTGGCGCAGCGCGAGTCGCAGATCGTGCTCGGCCTGGACCCCGATCCGCAGGCGCTGTGGCCAGGGGTGCACGAGACGGCGCAGCGGCTGCGCGCAGGCGTCTCACCTCGCGCGGACGTCTCACCGCGCGCGGACGTCCCACTTCGTGCGGACGTCTCACCCCCTGCGCTCGAAGACCCCCAGCACGGTTTGCCGGCGGGCCCCCCGCCGAGTCCTTATGCCGACCGCTCGCCCGCGGGTGCCCCGCCGAGCTCCCACGCCGACCGCTCGCCCGCGTGGCGCACAGCGGTCGCGGTCCGGGTGCACTGCTGCGCGGTGATCGACGCGGCGGGGCCGGCGTGCGTGGCGATCAAGCCCCAGCTGGCCTGCTTCGAGCGGTTGGGGGCGCCCGGGTGGGAGGCGCTGTGGGCGGTGGTCGAGCACGCGCGCAGGCACGGCCTGCTGAGCATCGCGGACGGCAAGCGCGGGGACGTCGCCGTCAGCGCGCGCGCCTACGCGCAGTCGCTGTTCGAGGGCCTGAGAGCGAACATGGCCACGGTCAACCCACTGCTCGGCCGCGACGCACTGGAGCCGTTCGTGACGGTCGCGCGCGCCGCGGGGGCCGGGGTGCTGGTGCTCGTGCGCACCTCCAATCCCGGGGCGGCCGACGTGCAGGACCTCCAGCTCGCGGGCGGGGGGGCGGTGTGGGAGCGCCTCGCGGCGATCGTGGACGAGCTGGGGGCCCCCGCGGTCGGGGAGTCGGGCCTGGCGGACGTGGGCGCGGTGGTGGGGGCCACCGAGCCGCGCCACCTCGCGCGGGCGCGCGAGCTGATGCCCCACGCGGTGCTGCTCCTCCCCGGGGTGGGCGCCCAGGGGGGCCGCGTGGAGGATCTAGCCGCGGCGTTCGCGCCGGGCAGGGCGGGTGGCCTGATCGCCGCCTCGCGCAGCATCGCCGGCGCCCACCTTGCCACCGGCGGCGACCCCGCGGGCGCCGCGCGCGCGGAGGCCGAGCGGATGCGCGCCGCCGCCTGGGCTCTGGCGAGGTGAGCCACTGCGGATGCGTGTCGCTCTGCGTGGGCTCTGGCGAGGTGAGCCACCACGGGGGTACCGCCGCGTGGCTTTGGCGTAGTGGGCCCTGCGCGAATCTTTAGGTGGCGCTTCGGAGATGTCGGGTAGGCTAGATGTGCGCCCCACGACGTCCCCCAGGCGGTGTGGCCCGGCGCGCAAGCGGACGATGAGGCACTCGGGATGATCATCACGGTGACGCTCAACGCGGCGATCGACAAGTCGCTCTCGGTCCCCAACTTCCGACTCGGACGGCGCCACCGCACGGTCGAGCAACGCACGATGGCGGGGGGCAAGGGCGTCAACATCGCCCGCGCGCTGAAGGCGCTGGGACAGCCGGTGATCGCGACCGGGATGGCGGGCGGGGCGACGGGCACCCACATCGTGGAGCAGCTCACGGAGGAGTCGATCCTCAACGACTTCGTGCGCATCCGCGAGGAGTCGCGCACCAACACCTCCGTGCTCGACCCCACCACCGGTGAGCAGACCGAGATCAACGAGCGCGGCCCGAAGGTGGGCGAGCGCGAGGTGGAGCTGTTCCGCGACAAGCTCCTCTACCTGGCGCGGGGGGCGGCGATCGTGGTGTTCGCGGGCTCGATCCCCCGTGGGGTGGAGCCAGATGTGTACGCCTCCCTGATCCGCGAGCTGCAGCGCACGGGGGTCACCACGGTGATCGACACCGACGGGGATCCCCTGCGCCACGCGATCCGCGCGGAGCCCGACGTGGTCTCCCCCAACGCGCTGGAGGCGGAGGAGCTGGTGGGCCATGAGTTTGCCGACGAGCACGAGCGCTCCCTGGCGGTCGGCGAGCTCGCCGCGCTGGGGGCGCGGGAAGCGATCATGACGCTCCCCGACGGCTGCTTCGCGCAGCTGCAGATCGACGGCCACCCCACCCTCCTGCGGGCCCGCATCGAGCCCCGCGAGCCGGTCGCCACGCGCGGCTCGGGCGACGCCTTCCTGGCGGGCTACGTCTCGGCGCGCTACGCGGGCAGCCCTCCCGCGGAGTGCCTGCGCTTCGGCGTGGCCTGCGGCGCCGAGTCCACGGGCCGCCTCGGCGCCGGCATGATCGACCGCCGCGAGGTGCACCGCCTGGAGCACGAGGTGGAGCTTCAGCCGGTGGAGCTGCCGGCCGCGGCGCAGGGCTGAGGGCGCGAGCGCGAGCATCGCCGCCGGCCCGCGCCACAGCGGCGACGATGCCCGCTGACCCAGCGCCAGCTCTCACGATGCGCCGTGGACCCCGCCACAACCTCGCGACCCGCGTCGCGGTGCCCGATTCCGATTTGCGTCAGGCTAATCGTTTGTCGCACGATTGTCACCTGCCGGCGGGTCGGCAGGTCGGGGGAGATATTGCCGGAGCTTGCTCATCACTCCCGCGTCACGCGACAGGTCCTCCAGGGTGGGGTCTCCTTCAATCACCTGGAGCAGCGCCTTGCGTTCGGAGATCGCGGTTTGGAGAACGGCCCGCTCGAGCCACAGCTTCGCCTTCTGGTGCTGGTCGACCCGGGTGTAGTAACAGGCAAGGTTGTAGAGGGTGCGCGGTTCAACGCCAGGTTGCCCTTCGACGAACTCGACGAGCGGCGACGGCTTGCATACGAGATCGTGGCGCAGAGCGTCCGCGATTTCCCTGTGTGACGAAAAATGCTGCTCACGCTCGCAAGCGGCCGAGCGTGGGGTGTTGACTTTCAAGAGCAATGCCCCGGCGAGGAGCATCAGTGCGGATGGCACGATCGTCGTGCTCAAGAACTCCGCCAGTTCGCCGTCGGGCGTGGCGTCCTCCGACATTCGCGCGGCGGGGGGGTCGCTGAGATTCTCAGGCGCCGTTCGCGAGCTCTTGGATGCTGCGCCGTCGGCAGGCGCGACCTGCTTGGCGCTCGCGACCGGTCCGCGTTGGCGGCTCGCGAACTCGTCGGCTGCTTCGAGGGTCACGAGGGCAACCTCCTTGGTGTCCCCGAGGGCCCTGCGTTCATCCGCCTCGAGCTGCTCGGCGGACACCTGCTCCGCAGCCGTTGGGCTCGCTTTGTTGAGGTACAGGGTCGCCAACTGGTATCGGGCCCGATACCAGTCGGGGTTGCGCGAGTGACGGGGGGGAAGCTGTCTGCGTACGCCGATCATGCAAGCTCTCTGAGGGCGCGACGGAGCAATTCCTCGGCACGCTCGAAGTGGCGCGCACGCCGTTCGAGAAGACCCAGATTGGCCAGTGCCCCCGCGTTTTTTCCATCGTAGCCGAGAGCCTGCTCGTACAGCGAGCGAGCCGCGTCATTTTCCCCGAGCCGGTGGCTCTCGAGTCCTGCGCGGAAGAAGGCCCAACTGTGAGGATCGCTCGACAGGGGCTTTTCGCCGAGTGCGCTCGTGATGCAGTGGTCTGTCCAGGCCGCGGCGGGAATCGCCAGGCGCTGGTAGGCGGCGGCCCCCGCTTCGTGAATCTCGAGCGGGGTGGCCCACAGGGCGGTCAGCGAGTCGGAGTCGTCCGGGCGCCGTAGCGCAAGGCTGACCCCCGCTCCGGCCTGCCCGGCGGGCTGCAGCTCGCCGCGGAGGACGAAGCGCCGACGCGGCAGCGTCGCACTCAGATAACCGATGAGCGCGACTGCGGTCTTGGCCCCAGACAGGTCCTTGAATGGCTCCAGCGCAGAGGAGACAGCGCGCTGCCCGCTCACGTATTCCAGGCCAAAGTTGTCCTTGCGAACGCTGATCCGACCGCGCACCAGCCCCGTGATCGCCGGTCCGATCCGGTTCTCGAGCGCGCTGTCGTCGAGGGTCTTGATCGAGAGCGTCGGGCGTCGAACCCGGCGTATCGGCTGCCAGTCCTTGACGCGGGGCGTACGCGTGAGCAAATGAAGGACGGCGAGCGCGAGGAGATAGGCCGCCAGCAGCGCCGTCACCGCCGCGGCGATCAGGGTCGCGACGAGCTTGGTGATTTCTTCCAAGACGGCCTGGCAGGAGCTGCCGCCGCCGTTCCCGGACAGGCCCGTTTCCCCCTTTTCGCCCCTTTCACCTTTTTCACCCCGTTCACCCCGTTCACCTTCAACGCCTTCACGACCAGTCGGTCCCCGTGCTCCGGCCCTGTTCCAAGAGAGTTCTTCTTCCCTGCGGGCACAGCTCGTGCCGGGATTGATGAAACGGAGCTCCCCGGCGTCCCGTTCGAAGCTGTAGCAAGTGGTGATCGTCCCCCGCCCGGCGGCAACCGACGAATGCATCACGAGCGTGACCGAGACCAGGCACGTCGACAGCGCGAGCCGATGGCCGAGCGTTCGCGGCATGGAGGCTGACATGTGGTCTCCTGGCAAGCTCCCGATGCTCAGCCTTACGGCCTGAGCCAAATTTTGCGCGGATACTATCTGATCGAATGGACATGGATATGCTCCTTGCCCCACGGTGGATGGCGAGCCGCGGGCCGGCGGTCGAGATCGGGCGACGCGGCTCCACCCGGGACCGCCGCAGCGGCGCTCGCTCCACTCGGGACCTCCGCGGCGGCGCTCGCGGCTCCACTCGGGACCTCCGCGGCGGCGCTCTTCGCGGGCCAGCGCGAGTCGACTCAGCCGCCCGCGACGTCGCGCCGCAGGAACACGAGATACGCGGCGAACAGCGCGGGCCCGGCATACAGGGCGCAGACCCACAGCGAGTGCAGGATCGGGGCCCAGTCGGTGGGGGTGCGCAGGAGGCCGTGCCAGTTCTCGAACTGTTCGGTCACGAGGTAGGGCCGGATGCCTTCGAGGCCGGGGATCTGGGCGACGATGTACAGCAGGATCACGAAGCCGACGGTGCCGACCACGGAGGCGGCGCTGTTGCGGGTGGCGGTGGAGAGCAGCACGCCGATGCAGGTGACGGTCAGCAGGGGGATCAGGTAGCAGGCGTTGGCGGCGAACACGAGCAGCAGGGCCTTGGGCGCGGAGACGACGGTGTCTGAGAAGGTGACGATCTGGTTGAACCCCCACGAGGCGACCCCGCCGGCGGTGGCCACGGCGGCGGAGAGGAAGACGGCGATCACGGCATAGGTCATCGCGGCGAGCGCCTTCGCGGCGAACACCTGGCCGCGGTTGACCGAGCGGGTGAGGATCGTCTTCAGGGTGCCGTTGCCGTCCTCGGCCGCCACGATGTCCCCGGCGACTAGGGCGGCGATCAGGGGCAGCATGAAGACGGAGAGGAACAGCAGCATCAGCACCGGGGTGGCGAGGCCAGACTGGGTGATCTGGGGGGCGAAGATGTTGTCCGCCCCGTGATCGTGGCGCTGGTGCACGTTCTGGAAGATCACGAAGATCACCGGCAGGGCAACCGCGAGCACCAGCCCCAGGTAAGTGCGCTTCTGTGAGCGCAGCTTGCGCAGCTCCCAGCGGTAGGCCGTGAGCGTCGAGGGGCGCCGGGCGCGGGCGGTGCGCGCGCCAACGAGCGTGGGGGTGGGGGATGCCTCGATCGTGCTCACGGGCGCGTCTCCGTGCCGGCCGGCTCCCGCGGTGCACCGGCCCCGCCGTTCGGGCCAACTCCGCCGTCTGGGTCCATCCCGGCGTTCGTACCGATAGCGGCCTTCGTTCCCTCCCCGGCCTTCGTTCCCTCCCCGGCCTTCGTCCCCGCCCCACCGTTCGTGCCTCCCTCGCCATTCGCCCCCGCTCCGCCGTTCTCGGTCAAGCGGAAGAACAGATCCTCCAGCGTCGCCAGTTCGGGGGTCAACGCGAGGATTCCCACGCCCCCCTGGGCGAGCGCCAGCGAAAGGGGGCCCACGTCGCGCTCCTGGGCCTGGAAGCTGACCCCGTGCTCGCCGCCCACCGCGTGCTCGACCCCGGGCTGTCCGCGCGCGATCTCCACGGCGCGCGCGTCATCGGTGGTGCGCAGCCGGTACCCCGCCCCGCCCTGGCGGCGCAGATCGGCGAGGGCGCCCTCGTACACCACGCGCCCGTGGTCCACGATCGCCACGCGATCGCACAGTTCCTGCACCTCGGGGAGCTGGTGGCTCGAGAGCAGCACCGTGATGCCCTCCCCGGCGAGGCGGCGGATCAGCTCGCGCATGTCGCGCATCCCCGCGGGGTCCAGGCCCGTGGCGGGCTCGTCGAGGATCAACAGGCGCGGGCGGCGCAGCAGCGCGGCGGCGATCCCCAGGCGCTGGCGCATCCCGTGGGAGTAGCCGCCCACCTTGTGCTTGGCCCGCGGGGCGAGCTCGACGACGGCGAGCACCTCGTCGATCCGCTCGCGCGCCCCGTCGCCGTCGAGGGCGGCGAGCAGTTCGAGGTTCTTGCGCCCCGTGAGGTAGGGGTAGAAGCGCGGTGCCTCCACAAAGCCCGCCACCCCCTCCAGGGCGCGCGCCCCCTGGCGAATCGGATCGCGCCCGAACAGCTCCACCGTGCCCTCCGTGGGCATGATCAGGCCGAGCGCCATGCGCAGCGTGGTGGTCTTGCCCGCGCCGTTGGGCCCCAGGAAGCCGTACACGTCCCCCGCGCGCACGTTCAGGTCGATGTGGTCGACCGCCAGCACCTCGTCGTAGCGCTTCACCAGCCCCCGCGCCCGCACCGGCGCCGCCTCGTCGCCCCTGGCGGTGTCCTCAGTCGCTCGTGTGCTCAAGCACACCACGCTCCTTGCGTCCTTGCCAGGAACGACGAATCGCTCGCCGGTGTGCGCTGGGTTCGAGTACGCAGACCGCGGCAAGTCGGCGGCGCGCCCGTCACCTCAGAGACCCCGCGCGAAAGCCTCGATCGTCGCCGGGCTGACCGCGCCGGCGAGCAGGTAGCGCACGCCGGAGCGCTCGAAGCTCAGCAGGGTGCCGAGCGGGGTGGGCAGCTCGGTGGCGGTGGCGCCGTTGATCTGGACTTTCGGCAGCGCTTCGGGCAAGGTGGGCGAGGACTTGCCGGCGCCTTCCTTGACGGGGCCTTCGAGCAGGGCGATCGCTTCGAGCCCTTCCCCGTGGGTGGTGACCTTCGGGTGGTCTTCCCCGCCCTGCGTGGACTGGTCGGGGGCCTTGGAGCCTTCCACTTCCGCGGGGCTCACTTCCTTGACCTTGGCGCCAGGGAGCGGGGTGATTGCGAAGACCGAGGCGGGCACCGGTTCGTAGGAGATTTCGCTGACCGCGAGTTCCACCACGGGGGCGGCGCCGGTGGAGGAGTAGATCGCCACGCGCAGGGGGACCCCGTGCACGGCGTCCCAAGAGAGCTCGGCTCCCCCGATCAGGCCCCCGTTGTGGCTGGGGGCGATGTGCACCGTGTAGGTGGGCTGCCCGGCGACGTCGGTGGGGGTGGCGCCGGAGAGGGTGGCGTCTTTGGAGAGATGGGTGATCCCTTCTTCGATCTTGGCCACACTCGGGATTTCGTGATGGTAGCCGGAGGCGTCCGCTGCGCCCGAGCTGTCGGCGCCCGCGCCGGAGTTGCCTTCCCCGGACCCGCTCCCATCAGATCCGTCGCTCTGCCATTCGCCTTCGCCCTTGGGGGTGTAGCGGTAGATGGTGTTGGAGGAGCCCTCGTACAGGGAGACGGTGTGCCCGTCGTAGACGAGCTCGGTGTCTCCCTTTTCGGACTGCAGCTCCATGCGTACGTGGCCTTCCTTTGAGATCCACAGCCGCCCGGAGGCCCCGCTGATGAGCGGGCTCGAGGACAGCTGGCCGGCTTCCCCGTTGCTCCCGCTGGCGAGGTTGGCGCCTTCTAGCAGGTGGTTGGTGAGCTGGATCCGCGCGCTCACCCCTTCCGGAGGCGGGGCGGTGAGGGCGTCGTGGACGGCTTCCGCGAGCGGCTTGGGCGGGGGCGTGGGACCGCTGCCGAGCGCGAGGGCCAGCGCGCTCGCGCCCACCCCCACGACGAGCACGGTCCCGCACAGGAGCAGCAGGCGGGCGATTGGTAGGCGGCGCAAGAAGTAGCTCATGGGTCTGGTGCCTCGGCGTTGTGGTGGACGTCCACTGCCAAGGCTAGCGCGCCAGATCAAGGGATCCTGAAGGAAATGATGGGGAGATTCTCATGGGGCCCGCCTCGCGGACGCTCCGGGGGCCCCAACCGATATGGTCCCGCCGACATGGTGATCGGGTTCGTCATCTTCTGGGTGGTGCTCGGGCTGGGCGTGTTCTTCGTGGCGATGCGCGGGGGCGCGCGCGGGGCGCGTAACGCGCTGCACACCGAATCCAAGGTCGGCCAGCGGCTCCTCACCGCGGGGATCGTGGTGGTGTGCGCGTTCGGGCTGATCGTGCCCGCGCTGGTGCTGGCGTTCAACGGGGCGCACAAGGCGAGCGTGGGGCCGGGGGTGCACCTGGACGCCCACCAGCAGAAGGGCAGGGAACTGTTCTCCCACGCGTGCAACCTCTGCCACACCCTGAATGGCGCCAACGCGGTGGGGCGCACCGGCCCCAACCTCGACGTGCTGATCCCCACCGTCGGCGCGACCCTGCCGGAAAAGGAAGCGTACGCCGACCGCAAGGCATTCGTCCTGGGCGCCATCCTCGAAGGCCGCGCCCGCGGCAAAGGCCAGATGCCCGCCCAGCTCTACCAGGGCCAAGAAGCGCAAGACGTCGCCGCATTCGTGGCCGCCGTGGCTGGCCGCTGAGGGCAGAGCAAGAGATTGGGAGACCGTGTGCCGCGACGCACGGGGCCGCTGAAGCGCAAACCGTGGCCTGTGCGGGCACCGTGAGAGCGCACTGCGAACGCATCCTGCGGCGTTAGCCGCATATCCAAAATAGACGCCGACTTCTGCCGCGCGTTCGATCCGTCCGAACGTGCCGTTAGCTTCACGGTATGTCCGAGAGGACTACCTCCCTGCGTCATCGGCGCAGGCCGCGGCGCAGGCCGATGGAGTGGGTGGGGCCGCACCCCGACCGGATCGCGTCATGGGCGGTGGTGATGGGCTTCATGCTGGTGCTCGCGGCGCTCCTGAGCGCTCACGGGTAGACGCTCCCCGCAGAGCCTGGACGACGCGCGGCCCTCACCGCAGGTTTTTGGCCACCAGTCGATACCCCCCGAGGAGCCCATCGACTAAGGTCCGCTCGATGGCCGACCTGCCGATGACAGCAGCGGACGTGAGGGCGCTGGTGGAGGAGCGCGAGATCCGCTTCATCCGCTTCTGGTTCACCGACATCCTGGGGCAGCTGAAGTCGTTCTCGATCAACGCCGCCGAGCTCCAGGACGCGTTCGAGGCGGGCATGGGCTTCGATGGGTCCTCGATCACGGGGTTCAACGCGATCGAGGAGTCCGACATGATCGCGCTGCCCGACCCGAGCACGTTCGCGGTGCTCCCCTGGCGCCCCGAGGAGCAGGGGGTGGGGAGGATGTTCTGCGACATCATCACCCCCGAGCGCACCCCCTACGAGGGGGACCCCCGCCACGTGCTGCGCCGCGCGGTGGAGCGCGCGCGGGAGATGGGCTTCGACACGTTCAACGTGGGGCCCGAGCTCGAGTACTTCCTGTTCCGCGACTCCACCTCCACGGAGGTGCTCGACCGGGGGGGCTACTTCGACCTGACCACCCTCGACGCGGGCTCCGAGGTGCGCCGCGAGACGGTGCTGGCGCTGGAGCAGCTGGGGATCCACGTGGAGTACACCCACCACGAGGTGGGCCCCTCCCAGCACGAGATCGACATGCGCTACGCCGACGCCCTGAAGATGGCGGACGACTGCATGACCTACCGCATCACGGTCAAGGAGTACGCCATGAAGTACGGGTGGCACGCCACCTTCATGCCCAAGCCCCTCTTTGGGGAGAACGGCTCGGGGATGCACACCCACCAGTCCCTCTTCCGGGAGGGCCGCAACGCGTTCTTCGACGCCGAGGACCCCTACTTCCTCTCCGACGTGGGCAAGGCCTTCATCGCCGGCCAGCTGCGCCACGCGCGGGAGATCTGCGCGATCTTCGCGCAGTGGGTGAACTCCTACAAGCGCCTCGTCCCCGGGTTCGAGGCCCCGGTGTACGTGGCGTGGTCGCGGCGCAACCGCTCCGCCCTGGTGCGCGTGCCCCTGTATCACCCCGGCAGAGAGCGCGCCACGCGCATGGAGCTGCGCTGCCCGGACCCCGCGTGCAACCCCTACCTCACGTTCGCCGTCCTGTTGCAGGCGGGCCTGGAGGGGATCGAGAAGGGCTACGAGCTGCCGGATGCCATGGAGAAGAATCTCTACCACCTCTCGGGCGAGGAACGCCGGCGCCTGGGCGTGGAGCAGCTGCCGGAGACGCTGGGGGAGGCGATCGAGCTGACCGCCCAATCGGAGCTCGTGCTGCGCACCCTGGGGGAGCACATGTTCAACCGCTACGTCGAGATCAAGCGCCAGGAGTGGGATGACTACCGGGTGCAGGTCTCCCAGTGGGAGCTCGACCGCTACCTGTCGATTTTGTAGGGGGCGCGATCGCAGCGCTCGTGGCCCCCGCGCGTTGGGGGGAGAAATGATTTTATGGGCCTCCGCCCCGGGGGGGCTCCGGCGGGTGGCGTTGTGGTGGTATCCCCGCGGCGGGTGGCTGGCGACTTGGGTATCAGTCCGGCGGTGTCAGCGGGGAGGCGGCGGTCGTGGAGCGAGCGGGCGGGACGGCGCACGCGAGCCCCTGGGCCGGTGAGAGGTGCAGCTGAAGCGCCTGCAGGAGGTGCCCGAACGCGGTGGGGTGGCGGGGGGCGATCTCGTGCAGGAGCCTCAGCACGCCGAGGGCGTGGCGTTCATAGGTCTCCTCGCCCGTGAGCTGGGCGAGGCGCAGGAGGCCGAGCGCGGCGGAGGAGGCCCCGGAGGGGATGGGGCTGTCCTCGAGGTCCTTGCGCCGGGCGATCAGCTGCTCGTGATCTGAGGGCGTCGAGAAGAACCCCCCGCGCTCGGGGTCGGCGAAGCGGGCGATCGTCTGGTCGGCGAGCGCGCGCGCCTCGGTCAGCCAGCGCTCCTCGCAGGTGGCCTCGAAGAGGACCACGAGCGCCTCCAGCAGAAAGGCGTGGTCCTCCAGATAGCCCCCGATCTGGGCGTGTCCCTCGCTGTAGGTGCGCAGCAGCCGCCCCTCCCCGTCGCGCAGGTCACCCAGAATGAACTCCGCGCAGCGCACCGCGGCGTCGAGATAGCGGGGCTCGTCGAGCACCGCCCCCGCGTCGGCGAGGGCGGCGACCATCAGGGCGTTCCAGCTTGTGAGGCGCTTGTCGTCGAGGCCCGGGCGGGTGCGGCCGGCACGGGCCTCGAGCAGCCGCGCCCGGATTTGCCCACGTGTCTGCGCATCTGGCCGCACCGCGGGGGGGCTCCGATCTGTGAGCACGTTGAGGCCCGGCTCGGGGTGGTGAAGGTCGACGAAGTTGCCCTCCTCGGTAACACCCAGCCAGCGGATCGCCGCATCGGCGTCCGCGCCGAGGAGCTCCTGGAGTTCTGCGACGGTCCACGCGTAGTAACGGCCCTCCACGCCCTCCGAGTCGGCGTCGAGTGCCGAATAGAAGCCCCCCTCGGGCCCCCGCATTTCGCGCAGCGCCCAGTCGAGCGTGGCGCGGCACACGCGGGCGTACTCCTCGTTCTCGCCGAGGCGGTATCCGTGCAGATAGGCCCGCGCGAGGAGGGCGTTGTCATAGAGCATCTTCTCGAAGTGGGGCACCGTCCAGGCGGCGTCCACCGAGTAGCGGTGAAAGCCCCCGCCGAGATGGTCGTGGATGCCCCCGCGGGCCATCGCGCGCAGCGTGGCGAGCGACATCTCGCGCTCGCCGTGGCGCAGCAGGAACTCGACCGTGGGGGCCTGAGGGAACTTCGGCGCGTGGGTGGGCGGGCTTCCAAAACCCCCGTTGACCGGGTCGAAGGATTCTTGCAACCGCGCCACCGCTGCGTCCAGGGCGCCCGCGTCGAAGGGCTCCGCGGAGGGCTCGAGGCGCGCCCCCCCGGCGAGCTGCGCGCGGATCCGCTCGCCCCCCGCGCGGATCTCGGCGGCGTTCTCGCGCCACGTCTCCGCGATCGCCTGCAGCACCTGCGTCCACGAGGGCATCCCGTGGCGGGGCTCGGGGGGGAAGTAGGTGCCCCCGTAGAAGGGGACCTGCTCGGGGGTGAGGAAAACGTTCAGC
>DATMPY010000224.1:0-2195 GCA_035566955.1 Solirubrobacteraceae bacterium
CCGGTTCGTTAAAGCGGCGGAGCGAGCCGGGCTGCCCAGGCTGCGCCTACACGACCTGCGCCACACGTTCGGCACCCAGGCGATCCGCGTGTTCAAGGTCCACGAGGTCCAGCGACTGATGGGCCACCGTCACATCACCACCACCGAACGCTACCTGCACTATGCACCTGACCCGGACGCCTCGGCAAAGCTCACCAAGCTGTGGGGAGCCCGAGAGGGGGGAGACCCTCCGGTCCCCAGGCGAGCGTGATTCCGCTGCGCCGCATCGCCTGAGAGGGCAATAGCGTGGGCAAGAGGGGCGAGCCACACGGTTTCGCCCCTTTTCTTTGGTTGGGGGACATTACTGTGCTTCGTCGAATGTTGTGGTGTGGAGCGTGTTGAGGCGGAAGCGATCTATGACGCGGGGCGTGAGGCTGTAGTCGAAGTGCTGCTGGCGATGGACCGGCGTATCCGGCAGTTCGAGGGTCGGGTGGAGAAGCTCGAGCGTCTGCTCGCCAAGAACTCTGGGAACTCTTCGCGGCCACCGAGCACCGATCCCCCGTTGCGCATGCCCGGGCGTGGGAAGGATCGTTCGGGGCGTAAACCGGGCGGGCAGCCAGGACATGAGGGTCACGGGCGGCCGCTGTTTCCCGCGTGGGCGGTGGATGAGCTCGTCGATCACTGGCCGGCGAGCTGCGATTGCGGGCACGTGTTTAGCGAAAGCGATCAGGTGGCGGTGAGCGACCCGGCGCGCCACCAGGTCGAAGAGCTCCCCGCGATCGCGGTCAGCGTCGTTGAGCATCGCTGCTGGCGTGTGCGCTGCCCCGGGTGCGGAGCCAGACGCACCGGCGGCCTTCCTCGACACGTTGCTGCCAGCCACCTGGGACCCCGGCTTCAGGCTGCGATAGCGACGTTGTCGGTGCGCAACCGTGTCTCGCGTCGTGATGCGGTCGAGCTCGTGGAAGAGCTCTTCCAGGCACGCCTATCGACCGGGACCGTGGACGCGGTGCTCGCCCGTGTCGGCGGGGCTCTCGCCGACCCTCACAAGGATCTCCTTGACGCGATCCGCTCCAGCCGCCACCTGAACATGGACGAGACCGGCTGGCGCCTGCAGGGATCCCAGCGCGCACTGTGGGGTGTGTTCACTGACCAGCATGCGTTCTTCCGGGTCGCCGCCGACCGTCACGAGGACCACGCCAAGACGTGCTCGCCGACACCAAAGCGATCGTGACCTCGGACCGCTGGTGGGCTTATAGCCACCTGCCCCTCGCTCGCCGGCAGATCTGCTGGGCACACCTGCGGCGCGACTTCACCGCGCACGCCGAAGGACTGGCCGTGGAGAAAGAGTTCGGCGAGCTCGGGCTGCATGTCTGTGAGCGGCTGTTCTGGGCGTGGGAGGTCTTCCAGCACACCGGCGACCGCCGCGAGCTCAAACGCCAGATCGCGCCACTGCGCCGCGAGTTGAAGCCCGCCCTCAGACGCTTCGCCAGGAAATCACCGCGCAACAAGTACTGCCGCGGCATGGCCCGCAACCTGCTCAAGCTCTGGCCCGCGCTGTGGACGTTCGCTGCCACCCCGGGCGTGGAGCCGACTAACAACCACGCCGAGCGATCCCTCCGCGGAGCCGTCATCTATCGCAAGCTCAGCCTCGGCAGCCAATCCGAGACCGGCGAGCAACGCGTCGCCCGGCTCCTATCCACCTCGATCACCTGCCGCCTGCAGCACCGCAGCCTGCACGCCTACCTCATCGACCTGCTCAACGCCAACGCCCGCGGCGACCCGCTACCCCTACTCAGCTAAACCACCCACGGACTGAACGCTTACCCAAAATGGCCATTTTGCAGGCATTTCTCAAAGAGGCGACGACCGGAATCGAACCGGTGTAGTTGCCGTCTCGGTCTAATGCAGGGCTTCCGCTGTCCCCTCCCTGGGGACAGGCTTGGCTACCGATCAGCAAGATCTAGCCCGAGGCGAACATGCGTGCGCTGGTCAGTCAGGCGGTAGCGCGCGTCGGCGTCGGGGTTCGCTAGGCGCTGTTGACGCGGTTGTTGGGCGTTGTCGGAGTTGTGGTCGTCCACTGTGCGGGCGCGGGAGCGTGTGCCGCTGTCGGCGCTGTCCCGAGTACAGCCATGTATGGGCTGGCGATCAGCGCCAGAAGCTGTTCCGCAACTTGGAGGTGTTGCCGGGAGACATCTTGTTGGGTGCCGTCACGGCTC
>DATMPY010000225.1:0-9714 GCA_035566955.1 Solirubrobacteraceae bacterium
TGGGCAGCGGGGCGGGGGGCGAGCGCGGGGTGGGCAGTGGCGCGGGGGGCGAGCGCCCCGCGGCGGTCGGGCGGGCGGGCGTCCGCACCGGGCCGTCCCCGCGGGGACGGGATCCGCTGGAGCAGGCGGCCGCCGAGCCCGACCTCGCGGCGGCGCTCGACGACCGGGCGCGGCTGCGCCAGCTGTTCGAGGCGCTGCGGGGCCGCCTCAACGCGCGGGAGTGCGAAGCGGCGAGCCTCTGCTACCTGCAGGGCCTGACCCGCGCGCAGGCCGCCCAGCGCATGGGGATCAGCGCGGCCCGGATGGGCAAGCTGATGGAGGGCGCCGGCCCGGGCCGGCCGGGGGTGGCGGGCAAGGTGGGGCAGCTGCTGGAGGCGATCCGGGGCGGGGAGTGGTGCGAGCAGCAGTCCTCGCTGATGCGCGGCTTCGCGTTCGGCATCCTCGACCCCCGCGGGGAGCGCTACCGCCTGGCGCGCCTGCACCAGCGGGAGTGCCCCGCGTGCCGCGCGTACATCCTCTCGCTACGCGGCCTCGCCGCGGTGCTGCCCCCGCTGCCGCTCCCCTGGGGGCTGGGCTTGGAAGTCCCACATGCGCCATCCACCCCGCACATCTCACCCACTCGGCACGCCCCACACGCCTCCCATCCACCGGGCAATTTGCACGTCCCACTCACTCGGCACGCCCCACACACCTCCCGCCCACCGGGCAATTTGCACGTCCCACCCACCCAGGCAGCCGGAGCCAAGGCAGGGACGAGCGCGAGCGCTGGGATGGGGGCAGGTGCCGGGACGGGAGCGCTTTCCGCGTCGGGCGCTGCCGGTGGGGGCTGGCTGCTGAGTGGCTCGCTGGGAGCGAAGCTGGCGGTGAGCTGCGTGCTGGCGCTGAGTGTTGGCTGTGTGGCGCTCACGGTGGCGCCCCATCACGCAGGAGCCTCCCATCGACCACGGCTCCACCGCGCGGCCCTGACGCGGAGCGCGTACGTAGCCGATACCGCACAGCTGGCGACGGGTACGACTCCGCTCGGGGGAGTCCTGTCCGGGCGCTCGTCCTGGACCCCCGTCCCCCGTGTCTCCCGAACGGCCACCGTCGCCGCGGTACGACGCGCCTCCACGCGGCACGCTCAGCGTGAGTTCGGGCCTGAACAGCTGGCCACTGCAAGCGGCTCGACGGCCACCACCGCAAGCGCGGCGTCGGTTACGGCACGGGCCGCGTCCCTCCGTTCGCAGAACAAAACGGCTGCCGAAGAACCCTCAACGCCCGCCTCCGCGGCACCCCCGACCCACGCGGAACGGGAGTTCGGCCCCGAATAGGCCCCTCAGGCCCGCGGGAAGACCTTGCCGAGTCGTTTGAGCGCGAGGGGGTTGCCCCGGGGGCGCATGCGCCCGGTGGCGACGGCGCGCATCGGGTTGAGGCGATCGCCGGCGATGTCGATGAAGTCCTGGTAGGAGATCCGCATACGCAGATCGGCGCGCGGGGCGGCGCCCTGGGCGACCTTGGAGGAGCCGTTGTCAACCGTCAAATGCCAGGTGGGGATGTCGGGGTCGGTGAACTCCCACTGGAAGGTGGTGGGGCGGCGCAGCCCGTGGTTGGGGTTGACCTGGCGGCGCATGGTGTCGAACAGCAGCTCGAGCACCTCGGGGTCGCGGCTGGTGGGCCCCTCGCGCACGCCGAGCACGCCGGCCTTGGCGAGCGTGCGCCCACGCACCGAGAGCTCCTCGGGGGTGAGGCCCGGCGGGAAGAGGGGCGGCCCGGGGAGCGACTCGGGGGGCAGGCCGGCGGAGCGGAGCTTGGTCATCAGCGAGATCACGCCCTCGCCGCCGACCTTCTCGAAGGTGTAGCCGAACACCGTCAGATAGCGCTCGTCCCAGCCGGGGGGCATGAGCACCTGGGCGCTGAAGCGGGTGACGTCGTGCAGGATCGCGGCGACGGCCTTGGGGACGCGGACGGGATCTTCGCGCCTGAGGTCGGCGAGCAGCTTGACGCCGAAGCCGATGTGGCGCTGCTCGTCGGCGGAGATGTTCTCCATGCCGGCGCGGAACGCGGGCAGCATGTCGCGCTCCTCCAGATAGGAGCAGATCAGGTGCTGTCCAGGCTGGGCGAGGGTGCCCTCGATCACGATGTGGTAGAGGGCGACCGCCGCGGCGAGTTTGGCGGGGGAGCGGTCGGCGCGCAGTTCGTCGGCCATCCGGTCGAGGCGCTCGAAGATCTTGCGAAACCCTGGGGTGAGCGCGGGCAGCACGGCGTTCAGGCCGCTGCTCATGGTGCCGTCGCCGATCCCGCAGACCTCGTGCATGAAGCGCTTGAAGAAGACCGCGTGGCGGGCCTCGTCCACCTGCTGGGTGGTGAGGAAGTACTTCTGCTCCACCCTGGGCGCCGCGTCGATGTAGGGGGAGAGGTTGTCCGCGACCGCGTCCTCCCCCCAGAAGAACAGCCCATAGTTCCAGAGAGCCGCCTGGCGTTCGAACTCGGTGAGCTCGCGCCACTGGCGGGCGTCCTCGGTGAAGTCGAGGTCCATGGCGCTCCAGTTGCCGCGCTCCCAGCGGGTGTAGAGATCCTCGTAGGAGATCGCGTCGGCGGGGAGGCTGGCGAGCCCCTCGTCGGCGGAGCCGGGGGCGGGGGGATGGGCGGTGGTGGCCATGATCGTCTGCTCCTCTGGTCTGTGATCCGGGTCGGGTCAGCGGTGGTGGATGGTCGGGCGGCCGAGATTGGCTGGTCGGGTGCAGGACGCCCGGAGGTCGGACGGTCGGGGACGAACGGATAGCGAACGTTATCGCAATAGCAATCGCTCCGTCAAGTAGGATGGGAGGGGTGGCGAGCGCGCGCCTGACAAGGGAGCAGAGCAAGGCGATCACGCGCGAGCGGCTGCTGGCGGCGGCGCGCACCGTGTTCGCGCGCCGCGGCTTCCACGGGGCCTCGGTGGAGGAGATCGCGGCCGAGGGGGGCTACTCGACGGGGGCGCTGTACTCGAACTTCAGCGGCAAGGAGGACCTCTTCCTGGCGGTGATGGACCGCGAGATCGACGAGCACGCGCGCGAGATCGAGGAGGCGGTGCGGGAGCGCACCTCGGTGGCGGAGCGCGCGCGGGGCGGCGCGGAGCGGTGGATGGTGATGATCGACCGGGAGCCCGAGCTGCTGCTGCTGTTCATGGAGTTCTGGGCGTACGCCGCCCGCGATGAGGGGGTGCGCCGCCACGTGGCGGCGAGCTTCGCGCGCGCCCGAGCGACGCTCACGCGCCTGATCGCGGACGGCGCGCGGGACTTCGAGCTGGAGCTCGAGCTGCCCGCGGAGCACCTGGCGATCGCGATCGACGCCCTCGCGGACGGGATCGCCCGCCAGAAGATGGCCGACCCCGAGGCGGTCCCCGACGAGCTGATGGGCCGCGTGCTCTCGCTGCTGCTGGCCGGCGCCACGCGTCCGGCGTCCGCGGGAGCGTGATCCCGCGGCTCGGCCCCGCGCCCGGCGCCACGCGCCCGGCGTCTGCGGGAGCGTGATCCCGCGGCTCGGCTCCGCGCGCTCCGGCGCCACGCGTCCGGCGTCTGCGGGAGCGTGATCCCGTGGCTCGGTCCCGCGCCCGGCGCCACACGTCCGGCGTCCGGCGTCCGCGGAGCGTGATTGGCCCCGCGCATGGCCAGCGTCATCGACCCCGGCGAGCCACCAACCGAACCCATCCTGACCCCGGAGGGGTCCTCCTCCAAATACGTTTTCCTCCAACACCGTAGAAAGCGGCGCCGCGCGGGGAGCCTGTGGGGCGATCGATAGGCTCTGAGTCTGAATGACAGCGAGGCTGATTGCGCCCCTGCGCGAAGCCCCCGCCACGGTGCCAGCCCTCGGCGCGCTCGTGCTGATGGCGGTGTGGGCCACCGACCAGGCCGGATACCCACTGACACATTGGGCGCCGGGGGGGCTGATCGTGTTGGCGCTGCTGGCGATCGCGCTGGCGGCCGCGCCGCTGCGCCTGGCCGAGATCCCGCTGGCGGTGCGGATCGCGGTGGGATGCCTGGCGGCGTACACCGCGCTGAGCTACCTCTCGATCCTGTGGGCCGGGGTGCCCGGGGACGCCTGGGAAGGAGCCAACCGCACGCTGCTCTACCTGCTGGTGTTCGCGCTGTTCGCGTGCTGGCCCCAGCGGGGGGTCACCGCGGCGCTGCTGCTGTGCGCATGGACGTTCGCGCTGATCGTGCTGGCGCTGTTCGCGGCGCTGCACGTGAACGCCGCCGCGGGCAGCGCGGCGCGCCTGGAGGCTCTGCTCCCGGGAGGCCGGCTGGTGTACCCCGCGGGCTACGTGAACGCCAACGCGGCGCAGTGGCTGATGGCGTTCTGGCCCGCGCTCCTGCTGGCGCGCGAGCGGCGGCTGCCGTGGGCGGTGCGGGGAGCGCTGGCGGGCGGGGCGGTGCTGCTCGCGGAGGTGGCGCTGCTCAGCCAGAGCCGGGGCTCGGTGTACGCGACGGCGGCGGTGGTGGTGTTGGCGTTCGCGCTGCTGCCGGGGCGCGTGCGGACGTTCGCGCTGGCGGTGCCAGTGGCCGCGGGCATCGCCGCGGCGGCGCCGGCGGTGCTGCGGGTTGGCGACCGGCTGAGCACGTTGGAAAGCGCCACCGAGAGCGGGGCTCGCGGCGCCGGTGCCCTGCACGGCGTGGCCACCGCGGTGCACGACGCCGCGACCGCGGTCCACGGTGCGACGCTGGCGACGCTACTCAGCGCGCTCGCCGTCGGCGCGGTGGTGGCGGCGGGGGCGGCGTTGGAGAGCCGGCGCGCCCTCGCGCCGGCCACGGCGGCGCGGGTGCACCGGGGCGTCGCGGCCGTCGCGGTGGCCGCCCTCGTGGTGGTGCTCGCGGGCGGCTGGGCCGCGGCGGGCGACCCCGTGGCGCGGGCCCGCCACGCGTGGGACACGTTCAAGAGCCCCCAGGGCTACGCCGCCAACGCCACCACCGGCAGCCGCCTCACGGGCGGGCTCGGGAGCAGCCGCTACGACTTCTACCGAGTGGCGCTCGACGAATTCGCGGCGCACCCCCTGGGGGGGATCGGGGCGGACAACTTCGCCGCGCAGTACCTCGCCCACAGACGCAGCGAAGAGACCCCCCACTACCCCCATTCCGTGGAGCTGCGCACGCTCGCGGAGACGGGCATCGTGGGAGCGCTGCTGGCGCTCCTCGGCCTGGGCGCCGCGCTGGTGGCGTGCTGGGGGGCGCTCCGGCGCTCCCCGGATCTGCTCGCGCGGGGCGTCGCGGCGGCGGCGGTGGCGGGCTTCGCGTACTGGGCGATCCATGGCTCGGTCGACTGGTTCTGGGAGTTCGCCGGCCTGGGCGCGCCCGCGTTCGCGCTGCTCGGCCTCACGTGCGCCCTGGCGCCGCGCGCGGCCGGCGCCGCGCGAGCGACCTCGTCTGGCGAGGCGACTCCGTTTGGCAAAACGTCCCCGACTGGCAAGTCGGCTCTGTTTGGCAAAACGTCCCCGTTTGGCAAAACCCGCGATCGGCCGGCGCAGGGGGAGCCCTCCCGTGTGCCATCCCCCTCCCGTGATTGGCCCCGCGGGGCGATGCTCGCCGTGGGCGCCCTGGCGGCGCTCGCCGCGGTGGCGTCGCTGACGGCGCCGTGGCTGAGCGAGCTGCGGGTGCAGAGCGCGGCGCGCAACTGGCCACGGGCCCCGCGGTGGGCGTACGCCCAGCTGGCGGACGCGGCGCGGCTGAACCCGCTCGGCGACGAACCGTACGTGGTGGCCGGCAGCATCGCGCTGCGCGAGGGCGAACTGGGGCGCGCCGACCACGAGTTCATGCTCGCGCTGGGGCGCACCCCGGGGGACGCCTACGCGACGCTTGAGCGGGGGGCGATCGCCTCCGCCCGGGGGGAGCGCGGCGCGGCGCTCGTGCTGCTCGAGCGGGCGGCCCGGCTGAACCCGCGCGATCCCCTCACCCGGGCGGCCCTGGCGCGCGCGCGTCGCGGCCAGCGGGTGGACATCGGGGAACTGAATCGCTCAATCCTGCTCAACGCTCCCCATTTCTCGTGAGGCAAACGAGAACCGAGTGAAAATACGGAGCAGAAACACGGCTCTTCGCTCGACAATACTTCCAAGCTTCGCTAGCTTGTCTGTTTGAAGCCATTGATTCGCCAGCCACAACGCCCGCGGCGGCTGTGGCCCTGAGCACATATATGGCCAGTAGGCGATGACGGGCCAAAAAGGGCAAGGAGAGGCGACACGACAAAGTCGCTCAGGCCGAAAGGGTTACCCAAGGTTGGGAAGCATGAATCGCCACCGCATCATCCTCTGCGCAGCCGCCGCCCTGCTGGGTGGCTGCGCGCTGATCGCCCCAACGGCCGCGTTCGCGGGCGGGCCGCTGCTCAGCGGCTACGGCGGCCCGGGCGCGGGCGCGCAGACGATCATCGGCGCGACGCTGCTGAACGGGCCGGGGGCAGGCTCCGCCGGCAGCTCCTCGGGTGGGGGATCTGGGGGCGGCTCGGGCGGTGGTTCTCCGGGCGGCACGGGCAGCGGCGCAGGCAGCACGAGCGGCGACTCGAACGCGGGCGGCGCAACCCCTGGGGGCGGGAGCACCGGCGCTGCGAAGCAGGGCTCCCCCGCACGCGGCCGCCGTGGCGGCGACCGTGGGTCCAAGCAGCGCGCCAGCGCGGGGAGCGGGGGGTCGTACTCGACCTCGTCCCCGGGGGCGGCGTCCGCGGCTGCTTCAATCGGGTCGGGAACCTCGTGGTTCTCCGGTGCCGACCTGCTGGCGCTCGGGCTGGCGGTGGGCGCGCTGACGCTGATCGCGGTGGCCACGGTGCGGCTGGGTGGAGCCCACCATGATTAGCCGGGGGGGCATCCGCGCCGGCGGCACCTGCACCGGCACCATCGGGACCGATGGCGGAGGGACCGGCAACGGCAGAGCAGGTCGCAGGCGGATCGGCGGCGCACGACGACAGGGGCTGGAACGCGAAGGACAACGGACAAGGATGCCCTCCCTCCCATGAACGGAACACGCCTCACCCAGCAGACCACCACCCCGAGTCTGCCGCTCACCCAGCGCCATCCCGGCGCGCGCCAGGCACCCGGGCCGCGGGCGGCCCGCGCGGGCGGCTTTCGCGGGCCGCTGCAGCTGCTGTTGGAGGAACCGGGCTGGAGCGTGCTGCGACCGGCCGTGGACTTCGTGCTGCTGTGCCTCGCAGTGGTCATCGCGCTCGGCGGCGTGGGCGCGGCGGCGCATTCCTCGGCGGTGCGTGCTCCGCTGCTGGCACTGCCGGCGCTGACGATGCTGGCGCTGTTCGTGCGGGGGCTCTACCGCACGCGGCTCCGTGCCCTGATCCTCGACGGGCTGGCGCCGGTGGTGGCGTCGGTGTCGGTCGCGGCGATGGCGGTGGCGATGATCGGGCTGTTCGCCAACGGGCAGGTACCGACCCAGGCGGCCTGGGTGCGGGCCTGGCTGTTCGCGCTGCTGGCGCTGGGCCTCGGCCGCACGGCGCTGGCGCTGGCACAGCGATGGGCCCGCGGCCGCGGGCTGGTGGGCCGTCCCGTGCTGATCATGGGAGCGGGCATGGTCGGCGCGCAGGTGGCGCGACGCTTGGAGGACCATCCCGAGTACGGCCTCTGCCCGGTGGGCTTCCTCGACGACGACCCCCGCCCGCTCGCGGAAGTGGGCGGGCGCGACGTGCCGGTGGTGGGCACGGCGGAGGACATCGACGAGATCGCGGCCAAGACCGGCGTGAGGAACCTGATCGTGGCGTTCTCCTCGGTGGCGGACGCCCGTGTCAGCCGCCTGATCCAGCACTGCCAAGAGCGGGGCATCGAGGTCTCGGTGGTACCGCGCATGTTCGACACGATCAACAACCGCGCCGGCTACGACACCGTGGGGGGCCTGCCGCTGCTGTCCTTCTCGACCGTCAACCCGAAGGGCGTCCAGTTCGCGCTCAAGCACGCCTTCGACCGCGTGTTCGCGGCGCTGCTGCTGCTCGCGCTCGCTCCCGTCCTGGCGTGCACCGCGCTGGCCGTGCGCCTGACCTCGCCGGGGCCGATCCTCTTCCGCCAGCGCCGCGTGGGGCGCGACGGGACGCTGTTCGACCTCTACAAGTTCCGCTCGATGCGGATCGAGCACGGCGAGCCGCGGCTGAGCGAGGACGACGAGAGCGCCTTGGAGTTCATGTTGGGCGGGGACACCGCGCCCGGCGGCGTCGAGGGCATCGACCGCCGCACCCCGATCGGGCGTTTCCTGCGCCGCACCTCCCTCGACGAGCTGCCCCAGCTGTTCAACGTGCTGCGCGGGGAGATGAGCGTCATCGGCCCCCGCCCAGAGCGCCCGGAGTTCGTGGAGCTCTTCCGCCAGGACGTGACCCGCTACGGGGACCGCCACCGGGTCAAGTCGGGGATCACGGGCTGGGCCCAGGTGCACGGCCTGCGCGGCCAGACCTCGCTGGCGGAACGGGTGGAGTGGGACAACTACTACATCGCCCACTGGTCCCTGGCGCTGGACCTGAAGATCCTCGCGCTCACCTTCGGGGCGCTGCTGCACAACGCGGAGTGACCAGCGCGAGGTCGATTCCCTTGGCCGACCCCGACATCGGTCGTATGCCGGCCGCCGCTCAGATGCTGCGTTGCGCGTCCCGGCCCCTGCCGGCCCAGTATTGATAGACGCGCACGGTCAGCCCGTGCGTGCCGAGGGCTCGCGGCAGCGGGATCGAGTAGTGGTTGAAGCGGTCGAGCGTGAACAGCGCCTTGTAGCGCAGCACGCCGCCCCGGAGGGCCTCCAGCTGCATGTAGTCGCCCACGGGCCCAGAGCCGCTGGCAAGGACGCCGCCGTGGCGCTGGCTGAGGCTCAGGGTGACCGGGCTCGGTCTACCAAACGGGGAGGAGATGACCTGGGAGAGCGCTGCGAACGCGGGCTTGCGGGCTTCCCTGGCGGTGAGCACACCGAAGTCTTCCCCCGCGCTGCCCTGCAACTCGTACAGCGCCTCCGCGGCGATGTACGGGGTGCGTGCCAGGGAGCGAAAGAGGTTGGTGATGTCGCTCGCCTGGATCTTCGTGGTCACGCACCCCTGTTCCTGCTGGATCCTCTGATGTGGCCAGCAGCTGCTCCAGCCGAACTCGTCCAGCCACAGCGGCGTGCTGTCGCTGTTTGCGAGCTGCACTTCGTGGATCGCGCGCAGCGAGGCGAGCGTGAGGTTGTAGAAGTGGACCGCGAGACCGTCGTAGTTACCTTTGATCCCGGCCGCATAGAGGGCGCGCAGGAAGACTCCATTGGACCCGACGAGCGAGCCAGCGAGCACCGGCACGCCCGGGTTGGCCTGCTTGATCGCGGGGTAGGCGGCGCGCAACACCGCGGCGTAGCGCTGAGGTTTTTCGGGCCCCGCGAAGTAGGCTTCGTTGGCCTGATCGGGCTCGTTCCAGATCTCGATCGCGGCCAGTCGCGTGCCATAACGGGCGGCGAGGTAGGCGACGAAGGCCGCGTAGGTGGAGGGATCGAGGGGGGGCCACGCGTTGGCCTTGCTCGACCGCCCTCGAACGCACTTGCGTAGCAGCGACGTTGGCGCCGAGGAGTCCCAGCAGGGGGTGCTGTCTGCCGTGAGAACGACCCGGATGCCGCTCCCCGCCGCGTCGCTCACCAGCCGGTCGAGGTAGGCGAGTGCACGCGGGTCGATCTGGTTTGGGCCGCCGGGGGCGAGCACCGACCACCGTACCTCGGTGCGCACAAGCTTGGCGTGCAATGCCCGGGCGTTTGCGATTTCTCGGTCTTCCTCTGC
>DATMPY010000226.1:0-11685 GCA_035566955.1 Solirubrobacteraceae bacterium
GCATCAACCACCTCACCGAGCACCTGCGCACGCAGAAGAAAGACCACCACTCGCGCCGTGGGCTGCTGATGCTGGTCGGCCGCCGCCGGCGCTTCCTGGACTATCTGCAGCGCCGAGACCTCGAGGGCTACCGCGCGCTCATCAAAGAGCTCGGTCTACGCAAGTAAGAGCCCGGCAGTGAGCGTTCTCGATCCCGGCACCGAGGTACCCAGCTTCACGCTGAGCACCGAAAGCGGAGATCAATTCACCGAGCAGGACCTGCAGGGCAGGACGACGGTACTGGTCTTCTACCCCTTCGCCTTCAGCCCGGTGTGCACCGACCAGTTGCAGCTCTACGAGCGCGAGCTCGAGCAGATCACCGCCGACGGCGCCACGATCTACGGGGTCTCCTGCGACAGCACGTGGGCGCAGAAAGCGTTCCGCGAGAAGCTCGGGGTGAGCATCCCCCAGCTCTCGGACTTCGAGCCCAAGGGAGCGGCGTGCGGTGTGTTCGGCGTCCTGCACGAGGGCGGCTTCCCGCAACGCGCGCTCGTGATCGTCGGCCCCGACGGCGTGGTGCGCTGGAGCTACCAGGCACCCTCGCCCGCCGACCTTCCGGGAGTCCACATGATTCTCGGCGGCCTGAAGAACGTCTGAGTCGCGCGGTCCGCTAAGCTCACAGGCGTTCGGAACAGAGATAAAAAGACAGAGCCGCCGACCGAAGGGCGGACAGGAAGGCAGTTGATATGAGTAGCGACGCCGTGACGCGGGTCTCCGTGGAGATCGCAGGTAGCGACATCTCGTTCGAGACCGGCAGGATGGCCAAGCAGGCCTCCGGCGCAGTGGTCGTCCGCCAGGGCGACACCATGGTCCTTGCGACCGCCACCGCGGGCAGCCCCCGCGACGTGGACTTTCTACCGCTCACCGTGGACGTGGAGGAGCGGATGTACGCAGCCGGGAAGATCCCGGGCTCGTTCTTCAAGCGCGAGGGGCGCTCGGGCGAGAAGGCGACGCTGACGGCGCGCATGATCGACCGGCCCCTGCGGCCGCTGTTCCCCAAGGGGTGGAACCGCGAGACCCAGCTGGTGGCGATCCCGCTGTCGGTGGATCACGTGCACCCCTACGACATCCTTGCGATGAACGGCGCCTCCGCGGCGCTGATGATCTCCGACGTGCCGTTCGCCGGCCCGGTGGGGGCGGTGAGAATCGGCAAGATCGACGGCAACTTCGTCGTCAACCCCAGCGAGGCGCACCTGAGCGGCGGCGAAGAGGAGACCACCTCCGAGCTCGACCTCGTGGTGGCCGGCTCGGAGGACGCGATCCTGATGGTGGAGGCCGGCGCGAACGAGATCTCCGAGGCGGAGATCCTCGATGCCTTGGACATCGCGCACTCGGAGATCAAGAAGATCTGCGCGCTGCAGCGCGAGCTCGCCGAGCGGGTGGGCAAGGAGAAGATCGCCGTGCAGCCACCCGTCGTGGACGAGGCGCTGCTCGCCGCGATCCGCGCCTCGCACGGGAGCGCGCTCGACGCGGCCACCCAGGTGGTGGACAAGCTCGAGCGCCAGGACGCAACGGCCGCGGTCGAGCAGGAGATCCTCGAGCAGCACGCCTCGCCGGCGCTCGAGGGTGCGGGCGAGGAAGCCCAGCAGGAGGCGAAGGCCCGCCGCGCGGCGGTGCAGCTGGCGTTCGACAAACTCGAGAAGGCGATCATCCGCGAACGGATCGCGGTGCACAAGAAGCGCCCCGACGGCCGCGCGGAGGACGAGATCCGCGACATCTCGATCGAAGTCGGGGTCGCGCCGCGCACACACGGCTCGGCGCTCTTCACCCGCGGGCAGACGCAGGCGCTGAGCGTCGCCGCGCTGGGCACGCTGAAGGAGGAGATGCGCCTCGACACGCTGGGGCTGCAGAGCAAGAAGTACTACTTCCACCACTACAACTTCCCGGCGTTCTCGGTCGGGGAGGCGGGCCGTCTGGGCCCCAAGCGCCGCGACATCGGCCACGGGGCGCTGGCCGAGCGGGCGCTCGTGCCGGTGGTCCCCTCGATCGAGGAGTTCCCCTACACGATCCGCGTGGTCTCGGACATTTTCGAGTCCAACGGCTCCTCCTCGATGGCCTCGGTGTGCGGCTCCTCGCTGTCGCTGATGGACGCGGGCGTGCCGATCAAGCGTCCGGTCGCGGGGATTGCGATGGGCTTGATCAAGGAGGGCGATGACTACGTGGTGCTGACGGACATCGCGGGCGTGGAGGACCACCTGGGGGACATGGACTTCAAGGTGGCCGGTACCGAGCGGGGCATCACGGCGCTGCAGATGGACATCAAGATCTCGGGCGTCACATTCGAGATCCTGCGCGACGCGCTGACCCAGGCGCACAAGGCCCGCACCTACATCCTCGGGCGGATGGCCGAGGTGATCGAGGGCCCACGCTCGCAGCTCAGCCAGTACGCGCCGCGGATCCTCACGATCCAGATCGACCCCAGCCAGATCGGCCTGTTGATCGGCAAGGGCGGGGAAACGATCCGGGGCCTCTCGGAGGAGTTCGAATCGCAGATCGACGTCAACGACGAGGGCCAGGTGCTGATCTACTCCGCCAACGGCGAGCTCGCGGAGGCGCTGGTGGAGCGAATCCGGATGATGATGAAGGAGGTCGAGGTCGGCGACGAGTACGTCGGCAAGGTCGTCAAGACGACCACCTTCGGGGCGTTCGTGGAGCTCGCCAAGGGGACCGACGGCCTGCTGCACATCTCCAACGTCTCCCCGGGCGAGCGCATCGCTAGCGTCGAGGAGGTGCTCAACAAGGGCGATGAGATCAACGTGCGCGTGGTCGAGGTCGACCGCGAGCGCGGACGCATCGGCCTGCGCCTCGCCGACGACCCCGAGATCGCGGGCAAGTCGGTGCAGGAGATCGCCGCGGTCGGTGCCGGATCCCACCCATCCGGATCTGGATCTCGCCCACCCGGAGGCGGCGGCGGACGCTCATCGTCTCCATCGCGCAACAACGGCCGCGAAGGTCATCGGCCCGGGGGCGACCGCGACCGTGGCCGTAGCGGCGATTCGGCCCCGCGCGGCTCCGGCCGTCCCCGTCACGGCTCGGGGCGCGACCACGACCGCTATTGAGCCCTAGTCCCACCGAGGCCCATCGCATCACCACCCTGGACTGCGGGGTCCGGGTGGTGAGCGAGCGGATGCCCGCGGTGCGCTCGGTCGCGCTCGGCTTTTGGATCGGCGCGGGCTCGGCGCACGAGCACGACGCGCAGGCGGGGATCTCCCACCTGCTCGAGCACATGCTGTTCCGCGGCTCCAGCCGCTATGGCTCGGAGGAGATCGACCAGATCTTCGACGCAATGGGCGCGGAGCTGAACGCGGGCACCGACAAGGAGGCGACGTCGGTCTACACCCGTGTGCTGGACGTCCACCTGGAGCGCGCGTTCGACGTGATCGCGGACATGGTGTGGCGCCCGCGGATGGGGGAGCTCGAGGCCGAGCGGGAGGTGGTGCTCGAAGAGATCGCGATGTACGAGGACGACCCCCAGGACCGCGTGTTCGACGTGCTCGGCGAGGCCGTCTTCGGCGAGCACCCGCTGGGCCGCGCGGTGATCGGTCGCGCGGAGGTCGTGGGGGCGCTCACGCGCGCGCACCTGAGCGCGTTCCACGCCGAGCGCTACGCGCCCCCGGACGTGGTGATCTCGGCGACCGGCTCGGTCGACCACGACGCGCTCGTGGAGTTGGCGCGGGCGGCGTGCCCCCCCGCCTCCGCTCTTGGCGCGGTGGCGGGAAGCGGGACGGGGCCGGCGGGAGTGCCGGATGGGGAGCGGGCGCGGGTGGTGGACGCCGCGAACGGAACCAACCTGCTCCCAGGCACGGATGAGCTGTGGCATTCAGAGCCCGCGTTCGAGCGACGGGTGCGCTTCCTGCGCAAGGAGACCGAGCAGTACCACTTGTGCCTGGGAGGCCGGGGGATGGCGCTCAGGGACGAGCGCCGCTTCGCGCTGCGGGTGCTCGACAACGTGCTCGGCGGAGGGGCCTCCTCGCGCCTCTTCCAGGAGATACGCGAGCGCCGGGGCCTGGCGTACTCGGTGTTCTCCTTCTCCAATATGTACGCGTCGACGGGCGAGGTGGGACTGTACGTGGGTACCCGCCCGGAGAACCTGGCGGAGGCGGTGGCGACGATCGCGGCGGAGCTCGAGCGCTTCGTCGAGGACCCAGCCGATGCGCAGGAGCTGGAGCGCTCGCGCGAGAATGCGAAGGGACGTCTGGTGCTGTCGCTGGAGTCGACCGCGGCGCGCATGAACCGCCTTGGGGGCGCGGTGCTCAATGACCTGCCGATCCTGCCGGTGGAGGAGATCATGGAGCGGGTCGACGCAGTCAGCATCGAGGATCTGCGCGAGCTCGCGGGTGAGCTGTTCCGCGGCTCGGAGCTCTCGGTCGCGGCGATCGGGCCCGACGAGCAGGTGCTGCGGGCGGCGCTGCGCCCATTGGAACTCGAACCCACCCACCCGACGGCATGATTCGCGTGGCGGCATGATCCGGACGGCGGTGTCGGGGACGGTGGGGGCATGATTCGGGTGGCGGTGTCGGGGACGGTGGGGGCATGATTCGGGTGGCGGTCGCCGGCGCCGCGGGTCGCATGGGCGAGACGGTGTGCGCCGCGGTGGAGGGCGCGGAGGACATGGAGCTGAGTGGCCGGGCCGACCCGGTGCTCGGGACGACGCTCGCCGAGATGCTTACGCAGGCCGAAGTGGTCGTCGACTTCACGCGGCCGGACACAGCGCTGGAGAACGCGCTGGCCTGCGTGCGCGCGGGGGTGCACGCGGTGATCGGCACGACGGGCTTCGACTTGGAGGAGCTGCGTCGTGTGTGCACGGCGGAACGGGACGCTGCCGCGGGGGGAGCTTCCGGGCGGGACGCTGGCGGGGGGGGAGCTTCCGGGCAAGGCGCCGGCGGGGGGGGAGCTTCCGGGCGGGGCGCCTGCGAGGGCCCGCGCGCCAACGTGCTGGTGGCTCCGAACTTCGCGATCGGGGCGGTGCTGATGATGCGCTTCGCGGCGGAGGCGGCACGCCACATGGCGAAGGCGGAGATCGTGGAGTTGCACCACGACCGCAAGCTCGACGTGCCGAGCGGCACGGCGGCCCGCACGGCGGCGCTGATGGCGGCGGCGAGCGGGAGTCCGCAGCCGCCGATCCACTCGGTGCGCCTGCCCGGCCTGGTGGCCCACCAGGAGGTGATCCTCGGAGACCTCGGTCAGACGTTGACGATTCGCCACGATTCGATCGACCGGGAGTCGTTCATGCCGGGGGTGCTGCTCGCGGTACGGCGCGTGGGCTCGCTCCCGGAGCCGCTGACGGTGGGCCTTGATCAGTTGCTGTTTGAGGAGGGCCCGTGAAGTGGATATATATTTTTTTACGAGCGTATAACTATTGTTAGACACCACTCGTTTTTTTGTTGTTCATCCACGTGAGCTCCGGGCGCGTGGACGCGGGCTCCCGGGCGGCGGCGTGTGATAATGGCTCCGATGGCGAACTTGGGGACGATCCTCACGGCGATCGTGACGCCGTTCGACGAGAGCCTGCGGGTGGACGAGGAGGCGTTCGTGGCGCTGATGCACCACCTGGCGGCGCACGGCTCGGACGGCTTCGTGGTGGCGGGCACGACGGGGGAGGCCTCGACGCTGACCGACGACGAGCAGCTCGGCCTGATCGGCCTGGCCTCGCGCGAGCGCCCACCGGGCACGACGATCGTGGCGGGCACCGGCGCGAACGACACGCGCCACGCGGTGTTCCTCACCGAACGGGCGACGGAGATGGGAATCGACGGGCACTTGAGCGTGGCGCCCTACTACAACAAGCCGAGCCCCCGCGGCCTCAAGCGCCACTACGAAGCGATCGCGCAGGCGACGGACAGGCCGGTCCTGCTCTACAACATCCCGGGGCGCACGGCGATCAACATGGGCCCGGAGCTGCTCGCGGAGCTGGCGCAGATCGAGAACGTGACGGGCGTCAAGCAGGCCAACGCGCAGGAGCTGCAGCCGATCGACGGGCTGGAGGTGTACGCGGGCGACGACGGCACATTCGCGCGCACGCTCGACATGGGGGGCGCGGGGGGCATCCTGGTGGCGAGCCACGTAGTGGGAGACGAGATGCGCCGAATGGTCGAGGAGCCCGAGCGCCGCGCGGAGATCGACGCGTCGCTGCGGGACGTGTACGAGACGCTCTTCATGACCTCCAGCCCGACGTGCACGAAGGCGGCGTTGAACCTGCTCGGGCACCGGGCGGGGGGGCTGCGGCTGCCATTGGTGGAGGCGAGCGAGGAGGAGCTGGAGGCGGTGCGGGGGATGCTCGTCCGCCACGGCCTGCTGGGAGCCGGGGAGCCCGCGGGCGCCGGCGGGAGCGCGGTTGCGGGCGGGGCTTCGAGCTCGGCGAGCGAGACCCCGGCGCCGCAGGCGCGGGCCCAGCAACACGCGTGAGCGCGATGGGGCTGCGCGTCCTGCCGCTCGGCGGCCTGGGCGAGATCGGCAAGAACATGACCGTCGTGGAACACGACGGGCGGATCGTGGTGGTCGACGTGGGCCTGCGCTTCCCGACCCCGGAGATGGTGGGGATCGACCTGGTGCTACCGGACTTCACCTACCTGCGCGAGCGCGCGCGGGAGATCGAGGCGATCGTGGTGACGCACGGCCACGAGGACCACCTGGGAGCGCTGCCGTGGGTGCTGCGGGAGCTCGCCGAGCAGGGCGACCCGCCACCGGTGTACGGCGGGCCGCTGACGATGGCGATGGCGCGCTCGAAGCTCGAGGAGCACAAGCTGCGCGACATCGAGCTGAACGACGTGGCGGCGGGGGAAGTGCTGGAGCTGGGGCCGTTCTCCATGGAGATGGTGCACATGACCCACTCGATCCCGGACTCGAGCGCGGTGGCGCTGGGCACGGAGCTGGGGACGGTGCTGATCACGGGCGACTACAAGTTCGACCAGACCCCGGTGGACGGCCCGCCGGCTGACGTCTCGCGCCTGGCGGAACTGGGCCGCGAGGGGGTGCTGCTGCTGTGCGGGGACTCCACGAACGTGGACCGCGAGGGCTTCTCCCCGTCGGAGTCGGTGGTGGGGCCGCGCCTGCTCGAGGTGTTCGCGCGCTGCGAGGGGCGGATCGTGGTGACGAGCTTCGCGTCGAACATCCACCGCGTCCAGCAGGTGGTGGACGCGGCGCACGAGCTAGGCCGCAAGGTGGCGCTGGTGGGGCGCTCGATGCGCAAGAACGTGGCGATCGGCCGCTCGCTCGATCACATCGAGGTACCGGAGGGGCTGCTGGTGGGCCCGCGCGAGATCGAGGACTTCCCGGACGAGCGGATCGTGATCCTCTCCACGGGCTCCCAGGGCGAGCCGCTCTCTGCGCTGCGGCGGATGGCCTACCGCGACCACCCGCAGGTGCAATTGCGCCGCGGCGACACGGTGGTCTTCTCGGCGACCCCGGTGCCGGGCAACGAGCGGGCGGTGAACGAGACGATCGACCGCCTCTACCACATCGGCTGCGACGTGATCACCCCGCGCGAGGCGCCGGTGCACGCTTCGGGGCACGGGTACGCGGAGGAGGTGAAGCTGATGCTGAACCTCGTGCAGCCGCGCTACGTGATGCCCTTCCACGGGGACTTCAAGCGGCTGCGCCTACACACCCAGCTCGCGGAGGCGGTGGGCATCCCGGCGGAGGACATCTTCCAGGGCGACAACGGCCTGCCGCTGGACATCAACGGGAACGGCGCCCGCTTCGGGGAGCGCGAGCAGGCGGGGATGGTGTTCGTGGACGGGGTGGAGATCGGGGACATGGCGGACGTGGCGCTGCGCGACCGGCGGATGCTCTCCGCGGACGGGATCTTCATCGTGGTGGCCACGATCGCCGAGCAGGACGGCCGCTCGGTGGCCGACCCGGAGGTGATCTTCCGCGGGGTGCCGTTCCTCGACCAGGCAGGCGAGCTGGTGGAGGAGATCCGCGCCACGGTTGAGAAGTCGCTGCGCCACGCCGCGGATGAGGACCTGCGCGAGGTAGATTTGATCCAGCAGGCACTGCACGACGATCTGGCGCAACTGGTCTATGACCGCCTGCGGCGGCGGCCGATGGTGCTGCCGGTGGTTGTTGAGGTTTAGTGCTTCTTGCGCCGGGCGCGGCGCACGGGCTGCTTTTTGTGGTGTTTCTTGGGGCAGCCGCTGACGGCGATCCGGGTTGACTGTTTGATCTGGGCGCCGTTCTGGCCGGTGATGGTGGTCGGCATCTTGAGGGGCTTCTTGCAGAGGCTGCCGACGGCGCCCAGGATGGAGTCTGGTCCTTTCGGCAGGACGAGGTTGAAGTGGCTGATCGGCGCGTCGGGCAGCGAGCTGAAGGTGCTGCTGGTGACCCCATGGGAGATATGGGTCGCCCCGGTCAGCTCGATCGTGACACCCTGACCCTGGAGCATGACGACGAGATCGGGGAACGCCTCGCCACCGTGAGACACGATGTAGGCGGGGCCCGTCAGGAGATCGTTCAGCACGGGGGTCTGAGCGGTGGCGCTGCCGACGACCGAGGCCGAGGGACAGGAGCCGGGGTTGGCGTTGAAGGTGGCTTCCGGGCAGGCTTTGCGCAGGGTGGTGAGCCTGGAGGGAAGCTTGCCGGGCAGTTCGACGTGCACTGAGGCGATATTGGCCTGCCCGGCGGCGGAGGCCACGGCGACATCGAGACTGGCACCGTTGAGCCTCGATGTCTTGGCGCTGGTGCGCGCGGAGAACTTTGGTTTGAATGGGAGACCCTTGCAGCCCCCCACGGCGAATGGATTCGCCACGTTCGCGCTCGCGCCCTGGGCGGCGGTGATCGTCCCGGTGACCTGCATCTGGCTGCAGTTGGTGGGGTTGAAGATGAACCCGGGGCGATCCACGGTCACGTGCACGGTCTGGATCCGCAGGGGGACCCCGTCGACGATCTGCGGCAGCGGGTCGCTGACGACCGACAGCGCGCCGCTGCTCGGGTTGACGTGGATGGCGGCGCGCACGATCACGTTCCCGAGATTGAACGGCCCGGCCTGCGCGTGGGTGACGATGCTGAGACCAAACGGAGCGCCCTTGTAGGGCCCGGTGAGGTAGACCTTGCCCCCAACCCAGAAGGGGTGCGGACCGGGGCCCGCGGCGACCTCGGTGTGCCCGATCAGGCTGGCTTCACCGCACGTCCCGTTGCCCGCCTGAGGTTCGGGGCACAGCGGAACCTGGGAGAGCATCCCCAGCATCCCGGGCGGGGTGTTGAGGGTGATCCCGGAGAGGTCCTGTTCGCGGTCGTGCCGCGAGAGGGTCATCGTGAACGGACTGAACCCACCCGCGGACGGAGTGATGGTCCCCGCGGTGAACGACGGCGCGAACGGGCTCGCGGGGCAGGCCCCGCCTTTGCCATCCCAATCAACGTGGAATGGGGGGGAGGGGACCGGATCGTCCTGCCCGGCCCACGAGGAGAGCACGGAGGTGGTCATGAACGACCCGCAGGTCTGCGGATTGGCAAGCGGAGCCCGCGGGCCGCCCTTGAGGTGCAACTGCAGCGCGCTGAAGGGGAACTGGGGGTTTTCCTTGAACGTGGCGGTGAGCTGGCCGGTGGCGGGGTTCGCGGACACGGTGCCGGGGAGCTTGACGATCACCCCGGAGCCTTGGACTTCGATGTAGAGCCCAAACAGCTTGCCGTTCCCGGATGGGCCGCCCTTGCCTTCGGCATACGCGGCGTTGCATTCCGGTTCGCCGCCACCACCACCGCATTCAGGCAGCGCCACGTAGACATGGCCCTGCAACGGCGCGGGGGATTCCCCAGTCTTGCATTCTGCCTGGCCTTTTCCGCCGCACCGCGTGGGGAGGACGGGGGTGAAGACGTCGACGGTGCCAAGCGTCGAGGCGTCGGGGCACCGGCCCTTGGCCTCGCGCGTCAGGCGATCGGGCCCGACTTCTTCGGATTCGGGGCCCAAGAGGTTGATCCCTTCGGGGCCGTTGGACGGGCAACCTCTCAGGCCATCGGCGGCGGATGGGGAGATCGACACGCCTTCGGGAAGGGTCACTGCGGCATTTTCAAGCTCTGGGGTGGCCAATTCGGAGAACAGTGAGGTCTGTGGAAGTTCCAGGTTCACGGTGTAGCTCGACGGCTCATCGGCCTGCGTGGTGCCTTCTTCGGGCGTTGCGCTCGGGGCAAACCCTAACGACGGTTTGAACGCCTGCAACACGTTACACCCCGTCAGTTCCGGGTACACAGTTTCTTCTTTGGACACCGGATGACCGGGGTTTTCCCACGATTCAACCGTGGCCTTCGCCATCTGCCGTTCGGGCGTGCAGCGCGTGGGGTTCGTCAGGAACGCCGCTTCAGAGGATTCCCCTTCCACCACAGCTGGCTCGCCGTAGAACGTAAGAACAGTACCGAACACCTGGGCAAAGGCCGGTATACCGGGATCCGCAACACGTAGATGATAGCCTGTGCCTATATGTACCACACTCGCATACAGAATGATCGGAACGCCCATGACTGTGAAGCCGAACTCAGCAGGATAACCCCCCTCAGGTACAACGTTATAGAGCGCTGACGTAGCACCGTCGTGCGAATACGAAAAGCGATCTTCAAGCACGCCAGCGATATCCGCAACCGAGCCTACAGCACTCCCCGTTGGACATTCAGGGATGAAGAGCTCAAGCTGGGTCAGGGTGCACCTCGCGGCTGCTTGAGGGTCACCCACAAGACCCAACGGAAGTTCAACTACAGCATCCTTCCAGCTTTCGACAGGCCCAAAGGGCACTTCCCTCAAAGGAAGGCCAACCAGCGGCACCTGGAGGTTCGCGGTGATCGCCCAGGGGTGCGCACCGGCCTGCACTGATGGCGCGCCACCCGGTACCATCGCTTCAATACCGAATCCGCTTATGCCAAATGACTGAGGGGGGCCAATCGGTGTTACCTCCGTTGTGTCGGTCACTGCAGACGTACCGCCACCTGTGATCGATACTTCGTTCCTTAATGATTCTGACATGGAGCTGTCTGGGGCTGTGACCTCTACCGTTATAGAAGGAGCATCCCGGCCCGCGAGGACCGAGCCTTCGAAGGTACACGTCACCACCGTGTTGCCGGGGCCTTCCGGAAGACAAGTCCATTCGCCTCCGCTTTCTTCTAGCGCCCGACCTTCTGGCGTGCTCAGAGTAGTAATTCCTGGCGGCAGTTTATCTGTTAAGGTGATCTTGCCATTGGACGGTATATTTCCGACATTGGTAGCTAATAACTGGTACCTATCGCACTCGCGCAGGCCAGGGTTTTCACACCTTGCCGTATCGCTGGGGGAGAAGCTGGCTGGCTCTGGCACGCCATGAATCGCCCAACCAACCTTAGCCATCGCTGATGCCGAGGCGATGCACGACGATACTATGAGCACAACGACAGTAACCAGGCCAGGCAGTAAGTTCCTTTTTTCGATGAAATCCACAACGATCACCTATTGGCCTTGATAAAGATGCTGGACTTCTTTGCCTTTTTCTTGGTTTTATGCTTGTACTTATGTTTGTGTGTGGCCTTTGGTTTGGGCGTAGACATGAAGTTGGTTCCCGCAAATGCGGTGAGATTTTCACCGCCATGCTCGGAGATGCTCCCCGGAGCGCTCAATGACGGTGGGACAGAAGACTGACCCTGGCATGCATCGCCGTTACATTTTGCCGATTCTCCTACAGTCGGAAAGCCGCC
>DATMPY010000227.1:0-16588 GCA_035566955.1 Solirubrobacteraceae bacterium
CCCCTCAAGCTCCCCCCGCAACTCACCCACACCCTCCGCCCCCGGCCCACCACGACTCAACAACAACAAGTGACGAGCACCACACCCAGCCAGATGACGAGCCACAACCCCACCCAACCCACCAGTCCCACCCGTGATCAACACCGTCCCATCCGGATCAGGCGGCTGCGGGACACCCAACACGATCTTCCCGACATGCCTCGACTCCCTCAGAAACCGGAACGCCTCCCGCGCACGACGCACATCCCACCGCGACGTCGGCAACGGCGCAAGCACCCCACGCTCACACAACCCCACAATCTCAACCAGCATCTCCTGGATCCGCACCGGCCCAGCCTCCGGCAAATCAAACGCCTGGTAGGCCACACCCGCATACCTCCCAGCCACCTCACCCGGATCGCGGATATCCGTCTTGCCCATCTCGATGAACCGGCCCCCACGCGCCAACAACTCCAACGACGCATCCACGAACTCACCCGCCAACGAGTCGAGCACCACATCCACCCCACGCCCACCACTCACAGCCAAAAACTTCTCCCTGAACCCAAGATCACGCGAAGACGCAATATGCGCCCTATCCAACCCCAACCCCTCAAGCACCCCCCACTTATCCGGGTGCGCAGTCGCAAACACCTCAACACCAAAATGCTCCGCCAACTGCAACGCCGCCATCCCCACCCCACCCGCCGCGCCATGCACCAACAACGCCTCCCCCGCCGCCAACCCCGCCAAATCAACCAGCCCGTAATAAGCCGTCAAAAACACAATCGGCACCGACGCAGCCTCAACAAACGACCACCCCACAGGCACCCTCACAAGCAACCGCCAATCACTCACCGCCAACGGCCCAAACGCACCCGGAATCAACCCCATCACCCAGTCACCCACCACCAAACCACCCACATCCCCAGCCACCTCCACCACCACACCCGCACCCTCACCACCCAACACCGTCCGGTCGGAAAAAGACACCAGGCCGAGCGCAACCGCGACGTCGTAGAAGTTCAGGCCCGCGGCGTGCACCGCGATCCGCACCTGCCCCTCCTCCAGCGGCGCCTGCGCGTCCGGGCTCGCACGCAACACAAGACTCTCAAGCGTGCCCGCGGACCCGTTATCCAGCTGCCACGCTCGTGCTCCCGCCGGCGGTATCAGCGACTTGGAGAATCCGAGGCCCGCCAGCCGTGGGGCGTAGAGCGAGCCCTCCCTGAGCGCCAGCTCCGGCTCATCGCTCGACAGCGCCGCCAGGAGGCTGGCCGCGGACGCCTCGCTGCCGTCGCCGTCACGCAGCGCGAAGCGACCGGGGTGCTCGCTGTTAGCCGAGCGCAGCAGACCCGCCAGCGCCGTCTGCTCGAGGCACGGCGACTCGCCCTCCGCCACCGCCAGCGCCCCCTCGCTCAACAGCACAAGCCTGCTCTCCCCCAAACGCTCGCAGGCAAGGAACTCCTGCAACAGCTCGAGCGTGCGCGCCGCGACCTCATGCACGCTCTCCGCGAGCCCCCCCTCGGCATCTGTGAGCCCTCCACCCTCCGCATCCGCGAGCGCTCCTCCAGCGCCCCCGCCACGCTCCGACCCCCCGCGGTCGGTCATCGCCGGCGCCCTCACGAGCACGAGCTCCGGCGGCGTCGCCCCCCCTGCGATCGCCTCCTCCAGCGCCCCCAGATCGACGTGGCGCTCAAGCCCGACCCCCGCGACAGCAAGATCCCCGCCATCGCCCAGCAGCGCCACCCGTGAGTGCGCATCGGGAGCGGACTGGGTGAGTGCGACCCACTGGAGCTCGTAAAGATCGTCCTTGCGGCGCGTCCTGGCGGTGAGAGCACTCGGGTCGATCGGGCGTGTCCGCAACTCCCGGATCGAAAGCGTGGGGGCACCAGAGGAATCGCTTGCGTGCAGGCTGAGCGTCTGCACCCCCCGCTCTTCGGCAACGCCGATCCGCACCCGCAACGACTTGGCGCCGTGGCCGTGCAGGCGCACCCCCGCGAGCGAGAAGGGCACCTCCAGCCCGCCGGTCTGGGTGACGCTCAGCGCCTGGAGCGCCAGCACGTGCAGCGCGGCATCCGAGAGCGCGGGGTGCATGTGAAAGCGGGTGGCTTCCGAGGCGGTCTCGTCGCCTAACGTCACCTCGGCGAAGAGCTCTCCCTCGCGCTGCCAGGCCGCTCGCAGCCCCTGAAATGCCGGGCCGTAGTGGTAGCCGGCCTCCGTGAGACGATCGTAGAGAGCCTCGATGTCGAGCGGGTCGGCGCCGGGCGGCGGCCAGGTCTCGTCGGCAAAGTGCTCGAGCCCTGCGTCCGAGGGGGTCTCCTCCGCGCTGAGCACGCCTGTGGCGCGCACGGTCCATTCCCCGTTCTGTGGTTCTGCGGGTGTGCGCTCGGGGCGGGAGTGGATGGTGAGCTCGCGCTGCTCGTGCTCGTCGGGCTCTGAGACGGTGAGCTGGATCTGCATGGCGTGCGGCTCGTCAAGCAGAAGGGGGGCGTGCAGGGTGAGCTCTGCGACCGTCTCGATGTCGAGGTGCCGCGCGGCAGCGAGCGCGAGCTCCAAGAACGCGGTGCCGGGCAGCAGCACGGTGTCCATCACTGCGTGATCCCCAAGCCACGGGTGCTCACCCAGCGAAAGACGCCCCGTGAACAGCCAGCCCCCGCCTCCGTCCTCGCTCTCGCTGGCCAAGCACACAGCCGCGCCCAACAACGGGTGCTCCGCGCTTGCCTGCCCAAGCGAGCGAGCGTCACCCGCCCCCGCGCCCAGCCAGTAACGGGTGCGCTGAAACGCGTACGTCGGAAGCTCCACCTGATGCGCACCACACCCAGCGAAGAACGCCCCCCAATCGACCCTCAGCCCATGAGCATGAGCCTCGGCGAGGAAACCCGAGAAGCTCTCAAGCTCGGGGCGCCTGGCGCGCAGCGCCGCCGCGAACAGCGCCCCCTCCCCCGACTCCTCCCCCAGGCCCTCACACGCCAAAGCACTCAACGCGCCATCGGGGCCAAGCTCCAAGAAACGCGTGACCCCCGCGTCCCTCAGGTAACGGACACCGCCCCCGAAGCGCACCGCCTCCCGAGCATGCCTCGCCCAATAGCCAGCGGAGGTCGCCTGACCCGCGGTCAGCAACTCACCCGAGACATTGGAGATAACCGGCAGTCTCGGCTGGGCGAGCTCGAGGGTCCGCGCGACAGCCTCCAGCTCGTCGAGCATCGGCTCCATGAGCCGTGAGTGGAAAGCATGTGAGACACGCAGACGGGTACCCTTGCGGCCCTGCTCTTGCCAGTAGGCTTGGAGCTCATCGATCGCGTCACTCTCGCCAGAGACGACGAGCGCGCCGGGGCCGTTGATCGCGGCGATCCAGAGCCGCCCCACGAAGCTCCGCAGGCTGTCCGCGACCTCCTCCTCGCCGGCCTTGAGCGCGAGCATCGCGCCGCCCTGCGGCAGCGCGCCCATCAGCCGCCCGCGGGCCGCGACCAGCCTCGCGGCATCGCCGATACCAAGCACCCCCGCGACGTGCGCGGCGGCGAGCTCCCCCACCGAATGTCCGATCAAATAATCCGGCTTGATCCCAAGCGACTCCACAAGCCGGTAAAGCGCGACCTCCAACGCAAACAGCGCGGGCTGCGTGAACTCCGTGCGATCCAACAACCCCGCCTCCGCCGAGCCCTCCCCCGCAAGCAAGAGATCCATCACCGGCCGCTCTACATAACGATCGAGCTCACCGCAAAGCTCCTCCAACGCGCCCGCGAACACCGGAAACGCCCCATACAACTCACGACCCACCCCTGGCCGCTGAGACCCCTGCCCGGAGAACAAAAACGCCACCCCACCCCCACCGCCAATACCTCCACCACGCGCAACGCCCCCAATCACACCATCGACCCCCACACCGCGCGCAAGCCCATCGAGACGGGTCATGAGCTCCTCCCGCCCTGCCGCCAACACCACTGCACGATGCGCAAGCGACGCACGGTGCAACGCCAGTGTCGAAGCAACATCCCCCAGCTCGAGCTCAGGACGCCCAACCAGGTACGAGCTCAGACGCTCAGCCTGAGCGCGAACGGCCTCAGAGCTCCTACCTGACACCACGAATGGCAGGACCGCTGGCCCGGTGCGCACCCGTTCGTCGGCGGCCGCGATGGGCGCGGGCTCAGGCGCCTCCTCGAGGATCACATGCGCATTCGTGCCCGACACGCCGAACGCCGATACCCCCGCGCGACGAACCCGCTCCGATGTCGGCCACGCCACCGGCTCGCTGAGCAGCCGCACACCCCCCGCCGACCAATCAACATGCCGCGAAGGCACCCCCGCATGCAGCGTCCGCGGCAACACCCCATGCTCCAACGCCTTCACCATCTTGATCACCCCAGCCACACCCGCCGCCGCCTGCGCATGACCAATATTCGACTTCACCGACCCCAACCACAACGGCCCACCCACACGCCCCCGCCCATACGTCCCCAACAACGCCTGCGCCTCAATCGGATCACCCAACACCGTCCCCGTACCATGCCCCTCAACCACATCAACATCACCAAACGACAAACCCCCACTCTCCAACGCCCGCGCGATCACCCGCTCCTGCGCAGGACCATTCGGCGCCGTCAACCCATTCGACGCACCATCCTGATTCACCGCACTACCCCGCACCACAGCCAACACCCGCCGACCACCCCGCAACGCATCAGACAAACGCTCCAACACCACCAAACCCACACCCTCCGACCAACCCGTCCCATCCGCCCCCACCCCAAACGACCGACACCGCCCATCAACCGACAAACCACGCTGACGCGAAAACGCGATGAACACGTCCGGCGTGCAGAGCACTGTCACACCGCCCGCGAGCGCCAGTCGACACTCGCTCTGCCGCAGCGCCTGGCAGGCCAGGTGGATCGCCACCAGCGACGACGAGCACGCAGTGTCCACGCTGACCGCGGGGCCCTCCAGGCCGAGCGCATACGCGAGCCGGCCCGAGGCGACGCTCCCCGTGCTGCCGGTCAGGCGAAAGCCCTCGAGCTCCGGGGGCTGCTGCGAGCTGGGCCCGTAGTTGGAGGGGGCGACCCCCGCGAACACCCCGGTTTGGCTGCCCTTCAGCGACAGGGGGTCGATGCCCGCGAGCTCCAGAGCCTCCCAGGCGCCTTCGAGGAGCAGCCGCTGTTGGGGGTCCATCGCCAGTGCCTCGCGCGGGGAGATCGAGAAGTGCTCGGCGTCGAACTCCCCCGCGTCGTGGAGAAAGCCGCCGTGGCGCGCATAGCTCGTGCCCGGATGGTCCGGGTCGGGGTCGTAGAGGCGCCCCAGATCCCAGCCACGGTCCATGGGAAAGTCGCCGATCGCGTCCCCACCTTCGGCCAGGAGCTGCCACAGGCCCTCCGGCGAAGACACCCCGCCGGGGTAGCGGCAGGCCATTCCCACGATCGCAATCGGTTGCGAAGAGCCCTGCAGCAACAGGGCGTTCTGCGCTCGCAGCCTGTCCACCTCCTGTGCGGCGTTGCGCAGCGCCCTGCGAACCTTCTCGTCCGGATTCTGGTTCACTCCGCCACCTCCTCGAGAAACCGTTGGGTGAGAGTGTCGATGCTCATCGTCTCGATGTCATCTCCGTTTGCGTCCACGTCCGTCACCGTGGCGAGCCTCGCCTCCGTGTCCGTCGCCTTCGCAAGGTCCAGCAGGATGTCCAGCACCCCAGCGCCGCGGAGCCGGCTCACGGGGATCGAGGCCACCAGCCGCTGAGCTTCCTCATCGCTGGAGCGGGGCTGCTCCGCGCCTGCACCTGAGGCGAATTTCGTCAACAGGAAGCTCGTGACCGCGGCCGGCGTGGGGTGGTCGAAGATGAGCGTCGCGGGTAGCGTGAGCCCAGCGGCGTGGCCCAGGCGGTTTCTCAGCTCCACCGCGCCCAGCGAGTCGAAGCCGAGCTCCTTGAAGGCGCTCTCGGAGTCGATCGCCTCGCTCCCCGCATGCCCGAGCACCGCCGCGACATGCGTCCGCACGAGCCCTGAGACGATGCCCTCCCACTCGGATTCGGGCGCGTTGGCGAGCGCTCGAGCCAGGGTGCCCCGCCCGCCGGCGGAGACCCTGCGCGCCGAGGAGCCGACCAGTCCGCGCAGGATCGCCGGCAGCATCCCCGACCGGGCGTGGGCGCGCAGGGCGGAGGGGTCCAGGCCCACCGGCAACAGCAGGGCCTCGTCGATGGTGCGAGCGTGGTCGAGCAGTTCGAGACCCAGCTCCGTGGAGAGGGCGACGACGCCCTGGCGCCTGAGGCGCGCATGATCGGACTCGCCGAGCTCGCCCGTCATCGCCGTGGCCATCGCCCACGCACCCCAGGCCAGGGACACTCCCGGCAGGCCGGCGGCCCGGCGCTGGTGAGCCAGCGCATCCAGGGCGGAGTTCGCGGCCGCGTAGTTGGCCTGCCCCGGGCTGCCCAGGCTGGCTGCCGCCGAGGAGAACAGGATGAACTGAGCGAGGTCGAGATCCCTGGTCAGCTCGTGCAGGTTCAGCGCGGCATCGACCTTCGGGACCATCACCTTCCTGAGGCGCTCACCGTCGAGTGCCTCGATCACCCCGTCATCGAGCACCCCGGCGGCGTGCACGACCCCGACCAGCGGGTGCTCCTCCGAGATTGACGCGAGCAGCTCCGCCAGCTGCGCTCGATCCGAGACGTCGCAGGCGGCGACCCGGGCCTCGCAACCCAGGTTCCGCAGCTCGGCCTGAAGCTCCCTGGCGCCCTCCGCGGCGGGGCCGCTGCGGCTCGCCAGCAGCAGGTGCCGGGCGCCCGCGCCCGCCAGATGCGCGGCCACCCGCCCTCCCAGCCCTCCGGTGCCGCCCGTTATCAGCACCGTGCCCGCGGGGGACGGGGGCTGGGGAACGCTCAGGACGACCTTGCCCGTATGCCTGGACTCCCGCAGCCACCGGAACGCCTCGGGAGCACGGCGCACATCCCATGCGGCGATCGGCAGATGCCGGAGCGCGCCCTGCTCGAACAGATCCACCGCGTGGCGCAGGATCGCCTGGATGCGCTCGCTGCCCGCTTCGACGACGTCAAAGGCCCGGTAGCCGACGCCCGGATAGGCGGCGGCCACCTCGTCGGGATCGCGGATATCGGTCTTGCCCATCTCGATGAAGCGCCCGCCACGCCCCAGCAGCGCGAGCGAGGCGTCCACCAGGTCGCCCGTCAACGAGTCGAGCACCACGTCCACGCCGCGGGCAGCGGTCGCCCTCGAGAACTTCGCCTGAAACTCCACCGTGCGCGAGGAGGCGATGTGCGCGTCATCGAGGCCCAGCTCCCTGAGCGTCCCCCACTTGCTGGGGTGCGCCGTGGCGAAGACCTCGGCGCCGAGGTGAGTGGCCAGCTGGACCGCCGCCATGCCGACGCCGCCGGCGCCACCATGCACGAGTACTGCCTCGCCGTCGCCCAGCCGCGCCAGGTCGACCAGCCCGTAGTAGGCCGTGAGGAACACAATCGGCACTGACGCCGCCTGCGCGAACGACCACCCGGCGGGTATGCGCACGAGCCACTGCGACTCACTCACCGCCACCGGTCCGAATGCGTCGCCGAGCAGGCCCATCACGCGGTCGCCGACAGCCAGATCGCCAACGTCCGGGGCGACCTCGACGATGACCCCGGCGCCCTCGCCACCGAGCGACGCCGCACCCGGATACAGCCCGAGCGCGACCAACACGTCGCGGAAGTTCAGCCCCGCCACGTGCACCGCGACACGCACCTGGCCCGGACCGAGCGGCTCGTGCGCGCGTGGGCTGGCGTGGAGCGCGAGGTGCTCGAGCGTCCCCTTGCGCTCGATACTCAGATGCCAGGCCTCCTCGCCAGCAGGTGGGATCAACGATTCACCGGAGCCGACGCGCGCAAGCCTGGGCGCATGGACCGCCCCATCCCTGATCGCCAGCTCCGGCTCCTCGCTGCCGAGCAGACCACGGAGCGCGCTCCACGAGGCCTCGTGCTCGTCGAGGTCGATCAGACCGAAGCGTCCGGGATGCTCCGCGCAGGCCGAGCGCAGGAGGCCCGCGAGTGCCGCCTGCGGGAGGTTGGGCACCTCGTTCGCTGCGGGGGTCAGCGCGCCGCGGGTGACGAGCACGAGCTTCGAGTCGCCTAGTCGCGCGTCCGCGAGCCAGCGCTGAAGCAGTTCGAGCGTCCACGCCGTGAGCTCGTGAATCGCCTGGATGGTCTCACCCGCCGACTCCTGCTCCACGATCCCGCTGCGGCGAGCGAGCGCGGGGGCCTCGACGAGTACCACCTCCGGTGGCGGGGTCCCATGCTCAGCGGCGACCTGGAGGGCCTGCAGATCCGCATAGCGCTCGAGGCCGTCCCCAACCCAGGCTCCAGCCTGAAGACCGCCGTCGCCAAGCAGCGCCGCGTGCATCTGTGAGCCCTCGGCCGCGGCCGGCAGCTGCACCCATTGCAGCCGGTACAGCGCGTCATGGCTCGCGGCCGTCGCCGCCCGCAGGTGGCTCGGGTCGAGCGGACGCGCCGTGAGCGAGTCGATCGAGAGCACGGGGACACCCTCATCGTCGAGCGCCAAGACGCTCCATGAGGTCCCCTCGCTCCTGCGCAGACGCACGCGCAGCGACGTGGCGCCCCGACCGAGCAGCCGCACACCGGAGAACATGAACGGGATCTCCACCTCGCCCACACCACCGCGCTCCGCTGCGCCGAGCGCGAGCGCGTGCAGTGCGCCGTCCAACAACGCCGGATGCACAGTGAAGCCCTGCGCCGCGCCTGCGCTCTCCGGATCGAGCACCACCTCCGCAAAGAGATCCTTCCCGCTGCGCCAGGCCGTGCGCAGCCCCCGAAAAGCCCGGCCATAGCCATAGCCCGCGTCGGCGAGGCTCTCATAGAGGAGCTCGCCGTCCAGCGCCTCACCCGGCGGGGGCCAGGTGGCCTCGGCGAAGCGCTGGAGCTCCGTCGGCACAGGGCCCTCCCCTGCTGCGCCAAGGACGCCTGTGGCGTGCAGCGTCCATCCCCCGCCATGTGGCGCATCCTCGGAGGACCCCTCCGCGCGAGCATGGACGGTGACCCGCGCGCGCCCCTCCTCGTCGAGATCGGAGACCGTCAACTGCAACTGCACGGCATCCCGCTCGCCCAGCACCAGCGGCGCCTTCAGCACGAGCTCCTCGACGCTCGGCAAGCCAGCTCGCTCGCCGGCGGCCAGCACCAGCTCGAGGAAGCCCGTGCCCGGCAACAGCGGCGTATCCATCACGGCGTGATCCACCAGCCACGGGTGGCTCTCGAGCGACAGCCGCCCGGTGAACAGCCACGCCGTCGCCTCGTCCGCCACCTGCACGGCTGCCCCCAGCACGGAGTGCTCCGCGGAGGACTGGCCCAGCGAGGCCGCATCGCCTGACCCCGCGCTGCCCTGCAGCCAGAACCGCTCGCGCTGAAACGCATAGGTCGGCAGCGGCACACGTGCGGCGCGCCCCGCGTCGAACAGCGAGCGCCACCGCACCTCGGCGCCGTGAACGTGCGTTGCGGCCAGGAAGCCGACGAACGCCTTCGCTTCACTGCGACGGGCGCGCAAGCCGCTCACGACCAGGGCCCGCGCCTGCTCCTCCTCGCCGAGGCACCCGTACACCATCGAGCTCAGCGCACCACCGGGGCCGAGCTCCAGGAAGCGGGTCACGCCCTCCCGCCGCAGGGTGTCGATGCCGTCGCGGAAGCGCACCGCCTCGCGCACATGCATGACCCAGTACTCAGGACGAGCCAGCGCGCCGCCGGCCAGCTCGCCCGAGACGTTCGAGACGATTACAAGCTCCGGCTCGGAGAGGGAGAGGCCCGCGACGATCTCCCGCAGCTCGTCGAGCATCGGGGCCATCCGCGCGGAGTGGAAGGCGTGGGACACCCGCAGACGCGTCACCTTGCGCCGGCGCTCCAGCCAGGCGCCGGCAAACTGCTCGAGCGCCCCCGCGTCACCGGAGACGACCGTCGCCGAGGGCCCGTTCACAGCCGCCAGCGAAATGTCGCCCGGCAGCTCGGACAGGCTCTCGAGGATCTCCCGCTCGGAGGCCTCGACCGCGAGCATCGCGCCCCCGGCGGGCAGCGAGCCCATCAGGCGCCCGCGGGCGGCGACGAGCGTGCAGGCGTCCGCCAGCGAGAACACCCCAGCCACGTGGGCGGCGGACAGCTCCCCAATCGAATGGCCGATCAGGAATTCAGGCCGCACGCCGACACTCCGCACCAGCCGATACAGAGCCACCTCCAGCGCGAACAGCGCCGGCTGGGCAAACCGCGTGTGGTCGAGCAGCAGCGCGTCCGCCGAGTCCTGAGCCGCGAATAGGAGGTCCTGCAAGGGTCGATCGAGATGTCGGTCGAGCTCCGCGCAGACCGCATCCAGCTCATTGGCGAAGACCGGGAACGCCGCATACAGCCCCCTGCCCATCCCCGCCCACTGCGACCCCTGACCGGGGAACAGGAACGCCAGCCTGCCCCCATGATGGTGCACGCCACGGAAGACCCCGTCGGCTTCCTCGCCGCGCTCCAGCGCCCTGAGCCCAGCAATCAGCGCGTCCCGATCCTTTCCCACGATCACCGCGCGATGGGCCAACTGCGCGCGGGTGCTCACGAGCGAGAAGGCCACATCGGCCGGCGCAAGCTCCGGGCTCGCCCGCAGATGCTCTCCCAGTCTCCCCGCCTGCCCCCGCAGCGCCCCAGCGCTCGAGCCCGAAAGCAGGAACGGCAAGACCTCGAGACTCGGCGGGGTCGGCTCGTCCCCCGTGGGCGTCTGCCCACGGGGGACGCTCGCGGTCGCCGGGGCCTCCTCCAGGATCACATGCGCGTTGGTGCCCGAGATCCCGAAGGAGGAGACGCCGGCACGCCGTACACGCCCGGCCGCCGGCCAGGGAACCGGCTCGCCGAGCAGTGCGATCTCCCCCTGCGACCAGTCCACGTGGGGTGAGGGTCGCTCAGCGTGAAGCGTGCGCGGCAGGACCCCGTGCTCCAGGGCCTTGACGATCTTGATCACCCCGGCTGCACCGGCGGCGGCCTGGGTGTGGCCGATGTTCGACTTGATCGAGCCCAGGTGGAGGGGCTGGCGTTCGCGTCCCTGCCCATAGGTCCCGAGCAGCGCCTGCGCCTCGATCGGGTCGCCCAACGTCGTCCCGGTGCCGTGCGCCTCGACCGCGTCGATGTCGGCGGGGGTGAGGCCCGCGTTGGCGAGCGCCTGGGCGATCACCGCTTCCTGAGCGGGGCCACTGGGCGCCGTGAGGCCGCTGGAGGCACCATCCTGGTTGACCGCGCTGCCCCTCACGACGGCGAGCACTCGATGCCCGTTGCGCTGTGCATCGCAGAGACGCTCCAACAGCACCAGGCCCACGCCCTCAGACCAGCCGACGCCGTCGGCGCCCGCGCCGAAGGACTTGCAGCGCCCATCGGGCGCGAGGCCGCGCTGACGCGAGAAGCCGACGAAGATCCCCGGGGTCGCAAGCACCGTCACCCCGCCCGCCAGCGCGAGCTCGCACTCCTCTGAGCGGAGCGCCTGCGCGGCCAGGTGCATCGCCACCAGCGACGATGAGCAGGCGGTGTCGATCGACACCGCGGGCCCCTCCAGCCCAAATGAGTACGCCACCCGGCCGGAGAGCACGCTGCCGCCGGCGCCGGTGCTCAGATAGCCCTCCAGCTCCGCGGGAACTGGGCCTACACCCATTCCGTAGTCGGAGTACATGACCCCGGAGAACACCCCCGTGCGGCTGCCCCTGAGGCTCGTGGGGTCGATGCCGGCGTTCTCGATTGCCTCCCAGGCGGCTTCCAGGAGCAGCCTCTGCTGCGGGTCCATCGCCAGCGCCTCGCGGGGCGGAAGATGGAAGTGCTCGGCGTCGAATGAGCCGGCGTCGTAGAGGAACCCGCCGTGCCGGGCGTAGCTCGTGCCCACATGGCTGGGGTCGGGATCGTAGAGGCGCTCGACCTCCCAGCCGCGGTCCTCGGGGAACGGGCCGATCGCGTCGCTGCCCGCGGCGAGCAGCTCCCACAGCTGTGCGGGTGACTGCACGCCGCCCGGATAGCGACAGCTCATGCCGACGATCGCGATCGGCTCGGAGTCCTGGGCGACCAGGTGGCGTTTGACGTCTTTCGATTCAGCCGCGGCGGCGCCGAGCGACAGCTTTCTGAGCAGGTGCTCGGCGACCGCGGACGGCGTGGGATAGTCGAAGACCAGCGTGGCGGGCAGCTTGAGCCCCGTTGCCCGCTCCAGACGGTTTCTCAGCTCCACGGCGCCCAGCGAGTCGAAGCCGTGCTCTTTGAAGCCACGAGTCGCGTCGATCGCCTCACCCGATGCGTGCCCCAGCACGCCCGCGATGTGCTCGGCGACCAGCTGGAGGACGAGCGTGGGCCACTGCGCTTCCGGTGCCTCCGCGAGCCGTGTGGCGAGCGCGCGGTGCGCGCCCGCGGTGCTCTGCGTGGGTGCGCGGATGACGCCGCGCATCAGCGCCGGCAGCACCCCGACCCTGGCCTGGGCGCGCAGCGCCGCTGCATCCAGGCGCGCCGGCAAGAGCACGGGATGGTCCATGGCGCGCGCGCTATCGAACAGCGCGAGGCCCCGCGCGTCGGAGAGCGGGACGATGCCCAGGCGGCCGAGGCGGGAGCGATCCGCGTCGCCCAGGGCGCCGGTCATGCCGCTGGCCCGCTCCCACGCGCCCCACGCCAACGAGAGCGCTGGCATCCCCAGCGCGCGGCGGTGGTGAGCCAGCGCGTCGAGGAACGCGTTCGCGGCGGCGTAATTGGCCTGCCCTGGGCCACCCAGGGTGCCGACAGCCGAGGAGAACAGGACGAGCTTCGCCGCGCCGGCCAGCTCGTGCAGGTTGATCGCCGCGTCCACCTTCGGGGCCATCACCCGGGCCAGCCGCTCGGCGTCGAGCGATCCGATCACACCATCGTCAAGCACCCCCGCGGCGTGGATCACCGTATCGAGGGCGTGCTCATCCGGGATCGAGGCGATCACCTTCGCCAACCGCGCACGATCGGCGACGTCGCACGCCTCGATCCGCACCGCACAGCCCTGCTCCTCCAAAGCGGCCCGCAGCTCGACCGCGCCCACCGCCTCCGGGCCACCACGGCTCAGCAGCAGCAGCCGCCGGACACCGTGCTCGCCGACCAGATGCCGCGCCACGAGCGCCCCCAGGCCCCCCGTCCCACCGGTGATCAGCACCGTGCCGCCCGTGCCCGACGCGGCCGCGGTGGCGCCCGCGCCCTGCACGCGAGCGAGCCTCGGCGCATAGAGGGACCCGTCGCGCAGGGCGAGCTCCGGCTCATCGGCCCGCGACAGCGCCAGGCGCACAGCCGCGAGCGACTCCGCGCTGCCATCGCTGTCGAGCAGGCAGAAACGCCCCGGGTGCTCCGTGTGCGCCGAGCGCAGCAAGCCAACCAGCGCGGCCTGCGCGAGATCCGGCGACTCCCCCGCCGCTACCACGGCCGCTCTCTCGGCCAGAAAGACAAGCCGGGCCTCCTGCAGGAACTCAGAGGCCAACCAGCCCTGCAACAACTCCAGCGCGCCCGTCGTGACAGCGTGAACCCGCTGCGCCAACTCGCCCCCCTCGACCTCGACCGCCGGGGTCCCAGCCAACGTCCGAGCGTCCACGAGCACGACCTCGGGCGCACTGGCGCCCTCCGCGATCGCGTCCTCCAAAACACCCAGGTCCGCGTAGCGCTCGTCGAGTTCGACACCCGGGACCTCGGCGCACTCACCCAGCGCCACCGCATGCACCGTCGCGCCGTTCAGCGACGAGCCCTGAACCTCCACCCATTCGAGCTCATACAGATCATCGCGCCGCCCCCGCGCCACCGTCAGCGCACCCAAATCGACGGTCCGCGTGCTCAGCTCCTCGATCCTCAGCACCGGAGCGCCAGCGGAATCGAGCACGTCCAAGCTGTGCGCCTGCATGCCGTGCTCTGCACCCCCGTCGGCGGGGCGTATACGGACACGCAGCGCCCTACCGCCGTGACCGTACTGCCGTACCCCCGAGAACGAGAACGGCACCTGCGGCTCGCCTGTCTTTCGGGCAGCGAGGCCCTCGAGCGCCAGTGCGTGCAGCGCCGCGTCCAAGAGCGCGGGATGAACCGCAAAACCCCCCACTTCGCCGGCCTCCTGCGCCAGCGCAACCTCGGCGAACAGCTCCTCCCCACGCCGCCACGCCGCCCGCAACCCCTGGAACACAGGCCCATACCCGTAGCCCGCCTCGGCGAGACGGTCGTAGAGAAACTCGACGTCCACCGGATCGGCCCCCACCGGCGGCCAAACGCCGCCGGCCCAGCCCTCGTGGTCCCCCGTCAGGAGATGCTCGCCAGCGTCAGATTCATCCCCCCCCGGTCCGAGCACACCAGCTGCGTGCAACATCCACTGCTGGGGTTGTTGCGCGTCTTCGGCTGGACCGACAGGACACGAATAAATGCCGATCTCACAGTGCCCCTGCTCGCCCGGCGGAGAGACCGTCAGCTGCAACTGCGTCGCGCCCTCGTCCGCCAAGACCAGCGGCGCGTGCAATGTGAGCTCCTGCACCGTATCGACGCCAACCCGCAGGGCAACGGCGAGCGCCAGCTCGAGCAGCGCAGTGCCGGGCAGCAGCACGGTGTCCATGACCGCGTGGTCCTTCAGCCACGGCCGCTCCTGAAGCGAGAGACGCCCCGTGAAGACCCAGCCCTCCCGCTGCCCCGCCAGATGCAGAGCCGCGCCCAGCAACGGATGCTCGGTGGCGGACTGGCCGAGCGCGCGCGCGTCGCTTGCACTCGCCGCGGCGGAGATCCAGTGGCACTTGCGCTGGAAGGCGTAGGTGGGCAGCTGCACTTGTCGAGCGTCAGCGCCCTTGAACGCGGTGCGCCAATCGACCTCCGTGCCACGCACCCACACCTCGGCCAGCCCGTCCAGCAGGGTCCGAACCTCACCCCGCCCGGGTCGCAGCACCGGCGCCGCCGTGACCGGAGATCGCTCCCCCACAGCGGCACTCAGCTCGCCGCGCCCCCCGACAGCGGCACTCAGCGCGCCGGGCGCGTCCCCCTCGGCGGCCCGCAGGCACTCCAATGCCATTGCGCTGAGTACCCCGTCCGGCCCCAGCTCGAGGAAGCACCCGACGCCCTCGCTCCGGAGCCGGCCGACTCCCTCCGCGAAGCGGACCGGCTCGCGCAGATGGCGCACCCAGTAGGTCGGGTCGCACAACTCGCCGGCCGACACCACCTCGCCCGTGAGATTCGAGACCACCGGAATCGCGGGCGCGGCAAAGGACACGCCCTGCGCCACCTGGGCGAACCGCTCGAGCACGCCGTCCATCCGCGGCGAGTGAAACGCGTGGCTGACCCGCAGCCGCCGCGTCTTGCGACCCCGCGCCGCCCACAGCTCCGCCAGCTCCAGCACCGCGTCCGCATCGCCCGAGAGCACCACCGCGGACGGGCCGTTCACCGCCGCCAACGCGACACGACCCTCGAAGCCGCGCAACGACCGCAGCGCCTCGGCCTCATCGGCCGCCACCGCGATCATCGCCCCGCCCGCCGGCAGCTCCCCCATCAAGCGACCGCGGGCCGCGACCAGCCGGCACCCATCCTCGAGCGAGAACACGCCGGCCATGCACGCCGCCGCGAGCTCGCCCACCGAGTGACCCACGACGAAGTCCGGCCGTACGCCAAAGCTCTCGAGCAGCCTGAACAGCGCGACCTCGAGCGCGAACAGCCCGCACTGGGTGAACAGCGTCTCGTCCAGCAGTCCTGCGTCGGGCGACTCCCCACCAAACACCACGCGACGCAACGCGTATTCCAGCGGGCCATCCAGATACCCGCACGCCTCATCGAACGCGCTTCTGAACACCGGAAACGCCTCGTGCAACTCCCGGCCCATGCCCACCCACTGGGCGCCCTGGCCCGTGAACAGGTACGCGAGGCGCTCCCCACCATCCCCAGCCACGCCGCGCACGACATTGCCGCCGTCCTCCCCCCGCTCGAGCGCAGCGGCGCCCCCCAGCAGCTCCTCCCGGCTCTCGCCCAGCACCACGGCGCGATCCCGCAGCTGCGAGCGGCCCGTCAGCGCAAGGCCGACATCTCCTGGGCGCAGGCCGGCGTCCTGCACCACGAATTCCCGCAACCGCCCGGCCTGCCCGCGCAAGCCACCCCCGCCGCGGGCCGAGAGCACCCACGGCACGACCACCAGCGCACAGCCGTCCTGCGCGGAGGCGTCGTCGACCACTTCACTCCCGGTCTCCAAGCGTGGCTCTGCGGGAGCCTCCTCGAGGATCACGTGCGCGTTGGTGCCGCTGATCCCGAAGGAGGAGATCCCCGCGCGCCGGGGCCGCTCGCCTTGGGGCCACGGCTCGGGCTCGGTCAGGAGCTTGATCTGCCCGGCCGACCAGTCCACGTTGGGCGAGGGCGCATCCACGTGCAACGTCGCCGGCAACAGGCCGTGGCGCATCGCCATGACCGTCTTGATCACGCCGCCGACGCCGGCCGCCGCCGAGGTGTGGCCGATATTCGACTTGATCGAGCCGAGGCGCAGCGGCCGTCCGGCTGGTCGGCTCCGGCCGTAGGTGGCGAGCAGCGCCTGCACCTCGATCGGGTCGCCCAGCGTGGTGCCCGTGCCGTGCCCCTCGACCGCGTCGACGTCGGCGGCGTCGAGGCCCGCGTTGGCAAGCGCCTGGCGGA
>DATMPY010000228.1:0-14635 GCA_035566955.1 Solirubrobacteraceae bacterium
GGCGGGGTGGTGGTGCACGGCTATCACTGCCGCCCCACGGCGGGCCTGGTGTGGCCGGACGACCTGCACCCGATGCGGACGGCGAGCCTCACGATCCCGGGAAGCATCCCCTCCGGGGGGCAGCGGGTGGTGGGGCCGTTCGAGTGGCGCCCCGAGCACGCGGGCCACGAGTGCATGTTCATGAGCGTGAACGCCAGCGGGGACCGGGCCAACACCGACCCGGCCACGTTCCTCCCCGCCGCGGCGGGACCGTCGCCGTTCTGGCGGTTGGTGCCGTGTGACAACAACCTGGGCCTGCGCGGGGTGATACCGGTCCCCGGCGGGGGCGGGCGACACGCCCTGGTGGAGGCGTTCCACGGGCGCACGTTCTGGGCGAGCAACCCGTTCGCGCGCACGGGCAAGGTCGAGGTTCGCGCGACGCTCCCAGGCTTCTTGCAGACGCGCGGCTGGGCGCTGCACCTCGATAACCCCGGGGGATCGTCCTTCTCGCTCGGCCCGCGGGGCACGCGGGAGATCAGGCTGCGGATGATTGGGGGACAGTCGTTCACCAAGGCCGAGGTGGTGGCGGCGGGCCGGGTGGCGATCGAGCTGGTGGTGCTCGTGGATGGCCTGGTGGTGGGCGGCCTGACCTACGTGGTCGATCCCGATCTGAAGTGGCCGGCGCGGGAATGGGAGGACCACGACGACAAGGACAAGGACGAGGACAAGGAGCAGCACGAGGACCATCCGGATGAGAATGGGGAGCAGGGGCGGTCATCGCGCGCGATCCACCTCAGGATCGACATCGACTGACCTTCACCTCGGCGTCCACCCGCTGCTCGATCCGGGGCCGCGGGTGCTCGCCCGGCCCCCCCAAAAAAACCCCTCGGGAGGGAGCCCGCGCTCGGCTCACCCTCCTTCAGATGGAGCGCTGGTAGGAGCGAAACGCGCGGGTGGCGAACCAGCCGCAGAGCAGGGCGAGGAGGACGAGGTAGCCGCAGCGGGAGGCGACGAGCCCCCAGTCGGGGTTGGCGGAGAGGGCGGAGCGCCCGGCCTGGACGGCCCAGTTGACGGGGTTGAAGCGGGCGACTTCCTGGATCCAGACGGGGATCAGGTTTTCCTGCATGAAGGTGGCGGAGAGGAAGGTGAGGGGCAGCACGATGAAGTTGACGGCGGCGATCAGGGTCTCCTCGCGGCGGGCGAGCAGGGCGAGGCCGTTGGAGATGCCCCCGAGGGAGGCCCCGAGCAATACGGAGACGAGGATCAGCACAAGCACCCCGGGGACCCCGCCGGGGAAGGAGGCGCCGACGAGCAGGCCGAGGCCGACGATGATCAGCGACTGGATGACGACCACGATCGAGAGCTGGATCAGGGGCCCGGCGATCAGCGGCCAGCGCTTGACGGGGGAGACGAGAAAGCGGTCGAGGACGCCGCGTTCGAGGTCGTTGAGCATCCCCATGCCGCTCCACCCGGAGGAGAACAGGGCGGTCATGACGACGATGCCGGGGGTGAGGAAGTCGATGTAAGAGCCGCCCTTGAAGCCGGGGATGTCGACGATCCGCTTGAACAGCGCCCCGAACAGCAACAGCCAGATGATGGGCTGCACGAGGGTGATCGCCAGGTACCAGGGCTGGCGCACGATGGTGCGCAGCTTGCGCTGGGTCATGTACCAAGGGGGGGCGAGGGTGGTGCTGGGATTCATTTGTGATCGTCCGCGCGGGTTGGTTGGGACCGACCGGGGTGGTGGGGGCGGGGCTTCCTACCCCGCCGCGAGGGGTCGGGCGCATGACGGGGGTCGCGCACCTCGGGGTGCGGGCACCGTGGCGGGAGGGTGGTCATCGGCGTCCTGCGGGTGGGTGGGCGGCGATACCCTCGGCGTGCCTGTCCCTGTCGGCCTCGCCGAAGGCGCGCCCGGCGTGGCGCAGGTAGACGTCGTCGAGGGAGGGTCGGGCGAGGGTGGCGGAGGCGACGGCGATGCCGGCGCTCTCCAGGGCGGCGAGCGCGGCGGGCAGGGCGACGGCGCCGCTGTCGGCGCGGGCGCGCAGGGAGCGACCGTCGAGCACGACCTCGCGCAGACCGTCGAGGGCGGCGAGCAGCTCGGTGGCGCGGCCGTTGGTGGAGGCGGGATCCCCCGTCGCGCGGGCGTGCGCGCCGGCCGCGGCGTCGGTGGACGCGCCGGCGGGGGTGGGCACGTCGGCGAGCTCGATCTGGATGGCGTCGCCGCGCAGCTGCCCCTTGAGCTCCTCGGGGGTGCCGGAGGCGACGACCCGCCCCTGATCGACGATCGCCAGGCGCTGGGCGAGGCGGTCGGCCTCCTCGAGGTAGTGGGTGGTGAGCAGGATGGTGAGGCCCTCGTCGGCGGCGAGGTGGGAGATCTCCTGCCACATGTCCGCGCGGGTCTCGGGGTCGAGGCCGGTGGTGGGCTCGTCGAGGAACAGCACCTGAGGGTGCTGGACGAGCCCCATGGCGACGTCGAGCTTGCGCTGCATCCCGCCGGAGTAAGTGCGCGCGAGCCGCCCGCCGGCGTCGGCGAGGCCGAAGCGCTCGAGCAGCGCGTCCACCCGCTCGGCCAGCGCGTGCCCGCCGAGCCCGTAGAGCTGCCCGGCGAGGAGGAGGTTCTCGCGGCCGGTGGCCTCCTGGTCGACGCCGGAGCGCTGAGCGACGACGCCGATCGCGCGGCGCACGCGGTCGGGGTTGCGCAACACGTCCTCGCCGGCGACGCGGGCGGAGCCGGAGTCGGGGGTGGTGAGGGTGGTGAGGATCTTCACGGTGGTGGACTTGCCCGCGCCGTTGGGCCCGAGCAGGCCGAAGATCGTCCCGGCCTGGACCTCGAGGCTGAGCCCATCCAGCGCGCGCACCTCACCGGGGTAGGTCTTGACGAGGTCGGTGGCCTGAATCGAGGACATCGATCGCACCTTAGCGTGGGGCACTGTGAGCCCAACATACGCGACGGGCGGGCACACGGCGATCCCCAAAAGCCGGAGTCCGTGAAGACTTCGGCGACCGCCAAGCCGCTGGCGTCTACCCGGTATGATGACAGGTGCAGCATGGGTGATATCATCAAGTCGTGGTACGAACGATCATCCAGCTCCCCGACGAGCAGGCCGCGGCGCTAGAGCGTGCCGCCCGGCGGCGGGGGGTCTCCAAGGCGGCAGTCGTGCGTGAGGCACTCGGCAGCCTGCTGAGCCCCGAGGAGACGGACGCGGAGGACGCGCTTGGGCGTGCGCTTGCAGCCGCGGGCTGTTTTGCATCAGGTGTCACGGACCTGGCTGAGCGTCACGACGAGTACCTGGCCGAGGGGTGAAGTTCCTCGATACGTCAGCGCTCCTCGCGTTCCTCGATCGGGATGCGGCGCGACACGTCGAGATCGTGGCGACGATGGCTCCAGTGCTGGAAGAGCGGTCGGGGATCACACACAATTACGTCATCGTCGAGACCGAGGCCCTGGTCCACCGCCGCCATGGCGCCACGCCTGCGCGCAAGCTGTTGGAGGACGTCGTTCCGCTGCTCGAGGTCGCCTGGGTGACACCAGCGCTTCACGCGACCGCGGTAAGGGCCCATCTCGCCGATCTGCGTAGGCGCACTTCCTTGGTGGACCACGTGAGCTTCACGGTGATGCGCGAGCGCTCGATCGACCAAGCGCTGGCCCTGGATGGACATTTCACGGAGGCCGGCTTTACCGTGTGTCCGTAGTTGGGCTCTGCATCTGGGCGACGATGCCGCCCACAGTCATAGGATCGGCTCGCTGGCGACTCAAAAAGCTTGGTGCGCCAGAGGCGGCTACTCCACGACCCGCGCGGGGGCCTCGCCCCAGAGCTGCTCCAACCGGTAGAACTCGCGGGTGGCGGGGGTGAAGATGTGGAGGACCACGTCGAGATAGTCCATCAAAACCCACTGGGCGCGCCCAAGCCCTTCCACGCGCCGGGGGAGGAGGCCGTGCTCGCGCTTGCACCCCTCGTGGACCCCGTCGTGGATGGCCTTCACCTGGCGGTCGGTGTTTCCAGCGCAGATCAAAAAGAAGTCGGTGTACCCCACCAAACCGCGCATATCGAGCTCGAGCACGTCGTGGGCCTTCTTGTCCAGGGCGTGGCGGGCGATCTCGCGGGCGAGCTCCTCGGGGGGCAGCGCGCGGCGGTTGACCTTGGTGCGGGGCGCGGCGGAGGTCATGGCGCGGGAGCCTGCGCCACCGCCGTGCGGTAGAGACCGTGGGTGGCGATGTAGGAGGCGACGGCGGGCCCGACGAGCAGCTCGACGGGCAGCCCCAGACGCACGTGCTCGCGCACGAGAGACGAGGAGACGTCGATTGCGGGCATGCTCAGAAAGCTCATCGGCAGGCCGCTCGGCCGCTGGCCGGGCCCCGCGGCGAGCGAGGCGACCTCCCTGCGCACCTCCTCGGGAACCATGCCGGGGCGCAGCGCGACGGCGAACTGCGCCAGCGCCGGCAGCTCCTGCGACTTCTGCCAAGAAGGCAGGGTGCGGGCGACGTCGGCTCCGAGGATGAACGTGATCTCGATATCGGGGTGCGCGGCATGGAGTGCCCTCAGGGTATCCACCGTGTAAGACGGGCCGTCCCGCTCGATCTCCAGGGCGCAGACCTCGACCCCGTCGACACCGGCCACGACGAGGCGGCACATCGCCAAACGGTGCTCCGGGTGGGCGGGATTCGGTTCCTCCTCCGCGGGCTTGCCGGGGGAGTGGCGGGCGGGCATCAGCAGCACGCGCTCCAGGCCCAGCTCCGCGCGGGCGTGGCGCGCGAGCGCAAGGTGCCCGAGGTGCGGCGGGTTGAAGCTCCCGCCGAGGACGCCAAGCCGGACCGGGTGTGCCTGGCGGGCAGCGGGGGCGGGCATACCGCTGGCGCCGGGGCGCGGTGCGTCGCGGAGATCGGCCATGGGCGCCTCAGGCGCGGACGTGCCCGTCGCCCTCGACGAGGTACTTGAAGGTGCACAGCTCGCGCAGCCCGATGGGCCCGCGGGCGTGGAGCTTCTGGGTGGAGTTGCCGATCTCGGCACCCATCCCGAACTCGCCCCCGTCGGTGAAGCGGGTGGAGGCGTTGACGTACACGCACGCCGCGTCCACCCCGAGCTGAAAAGCGCGCGCGGCGGCGGTGTCGCGGGTGAGGATCGCCTCGGAGTGCCCCGAGCCGTAGCGGCCGATGTGCTCGATTGCCTCCGCCACGGAGTCCACCACGCGCACGGCGAGGGTGAGCGCCAGGTACTCGGTCGCCCAGTCCTCCTCGGTGGCAGGCTCCAGCAGCGACCCCGCGACGGGCGGCCCCCCCGCGAGACCGGCATTGCCGACGGCGCCCGCAGCCGCCGCATCCCCGCCGGCGAGGCCCGCACTCCGGCCAGCGACCCCCGCACCCGCAGAACCCCCGCCGGCGGCGCCGTTGCCTAGCGCTCCGCCGGCCGCGGCGAGGGCGAGCGTGCGCTCGTCGCCGCGCACGAGCACCCCGGCGGCGTGCAGGGCGCGCACCGCGCGGGGGATGAACGCGGACGCGGCGTCGCGGTGCACGAGCAGGGTCTCGGCGGCGTTGCACACGCCGGGGCGCTGGACCTTGGCGTTGAGCACGATCCGCTCGGCGGCATCGAGGTCCGCGGTGGCGTCGACGTAGACGTGGCAGTTGCCCGAGGCGGCGTAGATCACGGGCACGGTGGCCACCTCCTTGAGCGCGGCCTTCAGCCCCTCCCCCCCACGCGGGATGACCAGGTCGACGGTGTCCGTCTGGGTGGCGAGCTCGGCGAGCTCCTCGCGCCCACCCCCCGCCACGAGGCTCACGCAACCCACGGGCAGCCCCGCGGCGACGGCGGCCTCGGAGGCGATCGCGGCGAGCACCGCGTTGGAGTGCGCCGCGGTGGAGGACCCCCGCAGCACGATCGCGTTGCCGGCCTTCAGGCAGAGCGCGGCGGCGTCGATGGTGACGTTCGGCCGCGCCTCGTAGACCACGGCGATCACGCCGAGTGGCACGCGCACCTTGCGCACGTCGAGGCCATTGGGCAACCGTCGCCCGTCGATCACCTCGCCCACGGGGTCGGGCAGGGCGGCGATCTGCCGCACAGCGGAGGCGATCGCGCCGATCCGCCCTGGATCGAGCGCGAGGCGATCGAGCAGCGCATCCCCGATCCCCGACTCCCGCCCCGCGCCCATGTCAAGCTCGTTGGCGCCCAGAATCTCCGGGGTACGCGCGATCAGCGCGTCCGCGATCGCCAGCAGCGCGGCGTCCTTGACCGCGGTGTCCACCGCGGCGAGTCGGCGCGCGGCACGCTTGGCGGCGGCGCACAGCTCGGGGATGGAGGTGGTGGCTACGGTGGCCATGGCGCTCGACACCCACACAGGGTACGACAGCCACCGCGACCCAGACAGCGGGCGGCCTGCGCACAGTTAACAAAAAATCGAGTTGCGTGTAACAGTCGTTATACGCAAGTCAAAAAAAGATATTACCTTCATCAAGCCCCAGCCAAACTAAGCTAAGCCGAGCTAACCCCGCTACCAGGTCTTCTCGTTCGTGGAGTCCGCCCTGCTGCCACCCAGCCAAACTAAGCTAAGCCGGACTAATCTTGCTACAGTTCCCCCATGACCCGCGTGGGAATGCACGAAGCCAAGACTCAGCTGTCGCGCCTGGTCGAGCGCGCCCGTAACGGCGAGGACGTGATCGTCGAGCGCTCGGGGCATCCTGTCGCCAAGATCGTCCCCTACGACGAGCCGCGCGGACTCCTCGCGCTCGAGGGCATATGGAAGGGCAAGGTCGTGATACCCGACGACTTCGATGAGCTGCCCGAGGATCTCCAGCGCGCGTTCGGCATGATCGACGAGTGAGACTCCTGCTCGACACGCACGCCCTGCTCGCGCTCCTCTCCACGGATTACCGGCTCTCGGCCGACGCGCGAGCGGCAATCGAGCAGCCAGGCGCAAGTGTGATCGGCAGCGCCGTCAACGTCTGGGAGATCGCGATCAAGCGCTCGATCGGGAAGTTGACCGCGCCGGAGGACCTGATCGAGCGCGCCGACGAAATGGGCGCCGAGCTGCTCGCGATCACCCCCCGACATGCGCAGGCGACCGCCGCCCTGCCGCTGCACCACCGCGACCCCTTCGACCGCCTGCTGATCGCCCAAGCGAAGCTGGAGGGCTGCGCGATCGTCACCGCCGATAGCGCCTTCCCCGCCTACGGCGTGCCCGTCATCTGGTAGCACCCCCGCGAACCCCGTCCCACCGATAGCACCCCCGCGAACCCCGTCCCACCCGCAGCGGTTCTGCGCTGCGCGGAAGCCGTCGCCGCCGGAGTGACGGTCACCGCTCGAACCCAATCCTACCCGCAGCGGTTCAACCGCTGCGGGTCCACGCCGCGCGGGTGCGTGCTGCGAACGCCCATCCCGGACCCCCCTTGTGGGGGTCCTCCTCCAAAAAACTCCGGCGGGACCCGGAGACGATCTGGTTATGCAAGCACCAACTGGTCGCGGTGCACGGCCTCCTCGGTGGCGTGCGGGAGGATCTCGCGCACGGCGTCGGACTGCAGGCCCCGCGCGCGGCGGAGCTCCGCGGCGGTGTAGTTGCAGAGGCCCTTGGCGATCACCCGGCGCTCGTCGTCGCGCTCGGCGATCTCCACCGCGTCGCCCGCGTCGAACTCCCCAAGCACCTCGACGACGCCCACCGGCAGCAGGCTCGTGCCGCGCTCGCGCAGCGCCCGGGCCGCCCCCTCGTCGACGAGCAGCGTGCCCCGGGCCGGCTTGGCGTAACGCAGCCACAGCTTGAACGAGCTGTGACGCGTGGGCCCGGGATGGAAGCGGGTGCCCTCCGGCTCCCCCGCGAGCACGGCCTCCAGGGCCCCCGGGCGCACCCCGTTGCAGATCGCAGCCGCGATCCCCGCCGCCCCCGCCACCTCCGCGGCGAGCACCTTCGAGCGCATCCCCCCCGAGCCCAGCGGCGAAGTGGAGTCCCCGATGGCGAGGCCCTCCAGCTCGCGCAGGTCGTGCACGTCGCGGATCAGCTCCGCCCCCGGGTCCCGCCGCGGGTCGGCGCTGTGCAGCCCGTCGATGTCGGTCAGCAACACCAGCAGCTGCGCCCCCACCAGCACCGCCAGGTGGGCCGCGAGAAAGTCGTTGTCCCCGAACGAGATCTCGTCGGTCGCCGTCGTGTCGTTCTCGTTCGCCACCGGCAGCACCCGCCAGTCCAACAGCTGGCGCAGCGTATGCCGCGCGTTCAGGTACTGCGCCCGCCCCGCGATGTCCCCCACCGTGAGCAGCACCTGCGCGCTCGTCAGCCCCCGCGCCCGCAGCAGCTCGTCATACGCCCGGTAGAGCTTGCCCTGCCCCACCGCAGACGCCGCCTGCAGCTCGGGGATCGCCGTGGGGCGAGCGGGCAGCCCCATGATCCGCACCCCCCGCGCGATCGCCCCCGAGGAGACCAGCACGCACTCGTCCCCCGCCGCATGCAACGCGGCCACGGTGTCGCAGATCCGCCCCAGCACGTCCGCGCGCAGCTCCCCGTCCGCGCGGGCCACGATCGAGGAGCCGAGCTTGATGACCACCGTTCGCATGGGTGGCCCTGGAGCGTAGATGGTGGCCCGGGGGCAAGTGGTTGTGCCGGGGAGTTCTTTTTTTGATGAGGACCCCCCAAGGGGGGTCGGGATGGGCGTTCGCAGTGCGCACCCGCATGGCGTGGAGAACCTAGCCCGGCTGTGGAGTCATTACAGAACCCTTGTTATAATCACCGATCCTTACAGGATCTCTGTAATGACCCAAACCTCGGGCAAGAGCCCCTATCGGCCGGGTGTAGGCACCCGGCCGCCTGGCTGATCCGCGACGAGCGCGACCGCCACGGCGAGCATCCGCTCTCGCTCCTGATCGCGCCCGTGGTCCCGCTGCAGCGCCGCGAGCTTCCGATCGGGCTCGTCGTCTGTGGCCTGCCCACGCTCACCGGCAACCTCCAGAAGGCGCGCTCCTACAGCGAGCGACTGTTCCGCGGGGAGGAGATCGACTCGCTCGAGCCTGCCCAGGCGCTCCAGGCGTTCACACGGCCGCTAGAGCAGACCGCCCGGAGCGCCGACCCGCAGCTCGCCGAAGCCGTCATCGAAGAGGTCGAAGGCTACCCCTACTTCTTGCAGCTCTGGGGATCCGAACTCTGGGACGCCGCCGAGACCGTCGGCGCGGACCGCCTCACCCTCGACCTGCTGGACGTCACCCGTCCAGACATCTACGGTCGCCTCGATCGCGACTTCTACGATCCCCGGGTCGCGACCCTCACCCCCGCCGAGCGGGACCTCCTCTTCGCTACCGCCGCGTGCCCCTATCCACCAATCCGCTCCGCCGACCTTGGCCGTGCGTCCGCCAAGACGCCCGGCAACGTCAACGTCCTCCTCGGCCGGCTTGTCGAGGCCGGCGCGCTCTACCGCACGCGCAAGGGCGAGTACGCCTACACCGCCCCGAAGTTCCGCGACTACCTGCAGCGCCGAGCAGCCGGGCAGTAGCGCCGGATCCAACACAGACACTCGCCCACCACCACCCCGCCGACAAAACCCATCCGGCCCAACTCTCTGACGACAGGCTCAGACCCCCGCGTTGTCGCCCTGTGCGTGGATCGTGCGCTGCAACTGCTCCCCGCGAAGCGTCAGCCGCCACGCGTTCGGCCCCCCACGGCCGACCTCGCCATTACCCGCATTGAGGATCAACCCCAGGTGCAGCAGGCGCTGCAGCAGCTTCGAGGTCTGGCCCTGATCGAGGATCCCCGCCGCATCACCCACCTGCCGATTCGACGCCCCCGGCCGCGCCGCGATCGCCAACAGCACCCGCACCGTGCGATAGGTCAAGCGCATATCCAGACCCCTCAGCGGATCCTCACGCACACCGATCCTCGGGGCCGCGAGCTTCGGCGCCGGCCGCGCGAGCTCCCGCGTCGCCGCCGCAGACCCCAGATAGGGCAGCACGACCATCCCCATCAACGGACCCGCCAAGCTCGTCAACGGCGCCCCGTTACGGGCCGGCCCCCTGCCCCCCGCCGACAGGCGCGTGTGCAGCACCGCGAGCACAGCCCCGACGACGCCCTCCCCCGTAAGCGGCGCCACCTCACCGCGCCTAGCTTCCCCACGGCCCTCATCGACCGCGGCGACGAGCACCCGCACGACCTTCGCGCGACGCTCCAGCGCCCGCGGGCCCGCGCCGAGCGCGTGCACCACGCACAGCGCACCCAGATCGGGCTCCTCGTCGAAGAACCCCAGCAGCGCGACCAGCGCACCCCTGATCCGCTCACGCCAACGCCCCGCGCTCTCCCACTCGGGCAGCACCCGCGCCACGGCGCGCTCCACCGCCTGATCGAACGCCGCCAGGAAGCAGTCCTCGCGGTCCGCAAACAGTTCGTAGAACGTGCGGCGTGAGACGCCCGCCCGGGCGACTATGTGCGCGACCGTCGCGCTCCCCGCCCCACGCTCGGCGACAACCTCACTGAGCGCTCCCAGCACCCGCGTGCGCTGGATCTCATCGACCTGCTCACGCGTGAAGGAGACACCCTCCTCCCCGGCCTCCAGCCGGATGATGCGCTTCCGCGACACGTCGTCGGCGACACGGGCGATGGCTCACTCACCCCCTCCGCTGCCCATGGCGGACACTGGCCTTTCTGCCCCTGCTGCGCCGTCTGCGGCCTTCTTCTTGGACGCCTTCTTGGCCTTCTCCTTCACCTTCTTCGCCGGCTTTGCCTTGGCGCATCCGGTGACTTCGATCTTCGTGTCCTGTTTGAGCTTCGCGCCGTTCTGCGCGATGAACAGGGTCGGCATGACGAGCTTTGCGGCGATGCGCTTGCTGGTCTTGATCGTGACGCGGCGTCGTTGCCCTTTGACGTCGCGGATCTCCTTCTGCTTGACGTGGATCGCGCGGGTGAGCTTGCACAGGTTCGCGTTGGCGGTGAGCGCCGAGTAGTTGCCTTGCGGGATCGTGATCTGGAAGCTGCCGACCGGCTCGTCGGGGATCGTCTTGAACGTCGTTGAGGTGATGCCCTGGGGGCTGATGTGAGTGGCGCCGACGATGTCGATCGTGAAGCCGTAGCCCTGCAGGACGAGGATCAGGCTGGGGAACGCTTCGCCGCCGTGGCTGACGAAGATCGCCGGCCCTTCCAGCGGCACCGGCAGGATCGGGGTGTTCGCGCGCGCCTGCCCGATGAACGAAGCGGGGGGGCAGCCAGCGGGGTTGGCGTTGAACTGCGCTTCGGTGCACGCTTTCTGCAGCGTCGTCAACCGCGAGGGCAACTGCTTTGGCAGTTCAACCTTGACGGTCCTGATGTTCGACTGCGTCCCCAGCTTGACCGGCATCGTGAGCTTCACCGTCAGGCTCGCGCCGGCCGCGCGACTCGTCTTGCCGTTCGTGGACGCCTTGAACGTCGGCTTGAACGCGAGTTCGTCGCAATTTTCGGCCTGCAGCGGCGTCGAGGTCGCTGCGACCGCTCCGAGACTGCTCGCCAACGTGCTCGAGATCGGACGCGATTCGCACGCGGTCGGGTTGATCGTAAAGTTGGATCGGTCGATGCTGACCTTGATATCCCTGACGTGGGTGACGATCCCGTCGATGATCGTCGGGATCGGTTCCGAGCCCGACGGGTCGATCGAGACCTGCGCGGTGTAAGGGTCGATGTGCAGACCGAAACGCACGACGACCGTACCGAGGTCAAACGGGCCGACAACAGCGCTCGTGACCGACACAACCGACAACGGGTCGCCACGGAACGGGCCCGACAGATACAGCTTGCCGGGGACGTAGTCGAGGATCGCACCGACCCCTGTCCCGACCAGGGAGTGTCCGATCAAGCTAGCTTCGGGACATGAGGGATTCTGCTCCTCTTCTGTCCCGGTCTTCGCGCGGGCTGCTTCAACATCGGCTTGGGGGCATTGCGGCACGCCCGTCAAATCCGCCGTCAAACCGACCGGCAGAACGGTGGAGAAGGAGGATATGTACTGCATCGCATCCGTTCTCGACAGATCCACATACAAGGGGCTGAACGTCCCGGCATGGTTCGTCAGCGTCCCCGCTGTGATCGTGGGAGCGAATGGAGGCTCGCCGTTCGGGCAGGCAGAGCCTTCCGAGCCGGATGTGACCTGGAACGACGCCGTGTCAACCAGCGGGTCTTCCGGCGCGGAGTACGGGAACAACTCGGCGCTCGTCGTGTAGGACCCGCACGTCGCGGGGCTGATCAACGCCGCCTGCGCCCCTTCACGGAAATGAAAATTGAAACGATCAAATTGCAACGGCGGATCGTTTTCGAACGTCACCGTCAAGCGACCCGTCGCCGGGTCTGCCGCGACCCTCCCCGCGAGCTTCACGATGACCCCCCGCTCGGCCCTGCTCTTCGCGACCACGTACACCGCGATCAACGACCCGCCCGGATGCCCCGGTTCGGGAAACGGATTGTCATACGGTTGCGCGACATACAACGACCCGTACACGGTCGTGAACAGCAACGGCGTTTCCACTTCGACCGTGCCGAGCTTCGAGTCTTCGGGGCACCCCGCGCCTTCAGGCGAGTTGAGCGTCACTTCCGCATACTGGCTGGGTGTGCAAGCTCCCAATCCGACACCCGCGGACGGGTCGATCGTCAAGCCTTCAGGCAAGCTCACGACCGTCTTCTCGACATTGGATTGAGCGATGCTCGTCCCGCTCGTCAGGCCTTGCCTGCTGAACGTCAAATCGAATGAGAATCCTGACGGCGAGGACGCCGAACCGGTAGTCGTCGCCGTTGAGATCGTCGGGGAGAACGGCACGTTGCCGCAGCCCGTCAACGGCGCCAGCGGTTCGGTGGCCTGGAGGCTCTGGAACACGCCGGGCGCCGCCCACGAATCCGCTTCCAAGCTCGACGCAAGCGAGGAGGTGCACGAGGTCGGCAGCGTCACGAACGCGGGTGGTTCCCGTTCTTCGAAATGGACACACCCTGCTTCTTCATAAACATCGTTGCGGCCACGCGCTTCCGCCAGACAACCCCACCCGCGCGCATCGTCGTGCAGCGCGCTGCCCGCGACACCCCAAAACGTCACACGCACACCGGAGATCCCACTGTTCTGCGGGAGCTCGCTGGAGGACAGGTCCACACCCCAATCTTCAGAGGAGCGCACGCTCGTCGTCAACACGACCGGCACGCCCTCCAGGGGGACGTAGAACCCGAATCTTGCCGGTTCACCGGGTTCGGGTTCGATATTGAACACGGGTGTCGCGACCGTGCGCGTCACCCCACCCAGATCGAACGTGACCGACGCGGCACCCACAGCCGACTGGTACGGGCACCGATCCTGTTCGCCACCGCCGACGCTTTCCGCGAACTGCCACGCAAGACAACGCGGCACAGCACTCGGGTTCGCGATCAACCCCGGCGGCAAACGCGCCACCACGTCCCGCGCAGGCACAGCCGGACCCGCATCCGGCGCGCTGGCGAACGACGCGGCGTCTTCTCCCTGGTCGAGCAGGATCGAGCCGGTCACCTGAAACGGGTGCGCGCCGGCCTGCGTAACCGGCCCGCCGCCTTCGGATTCGGCCTCCAGCCCATACCCTTCCACGCCGAACCCCCCGGGCTGCCCGACCGAGACGCGACGACTCACCCGCACCGACGGGGCACCCCCACCGGAAACGCTGACCGTGCTCGCTTCCCCGCCCTGCGCGCCCGGCAACGCTTCCACGCCGATCCGGATTTCGATCGCGTCATACGCCGCGAGCGGCCCCGGCGCTTCGCAGCTCAAATGTTCAAGCGAGCACGACAGCGCGACGGTTTCCCCGAGCGTCCCGCCACGCTTCGGCGCGCTCCCCGTGATGATCCCCGTCGCGCGCAGCCCACCGGGCAACACGTCCGCGACCGTGACCGGCCCGACCGCCTGCGCGTCCCCCACGTTCTCCACGCTCACCACCAGCTCACCATCGCCCCCGGCGGGGATGCTCGCCGGGCGCGAACCGAGATCCACATGCCACCACGCCTGCGCGCCCAGCGCGGGCGTGGCACACACAAGCGCCAGCAGGACCGGGCACGTAGCCGTGACAAGCAGGCGACGGATACCTCTCACCTCACTTCCTCCCCTTCGCCTTCTTGACCGGGCCGTACTTCCGCTGGGCGGCCTTTTCGCACGTTTCGCGCTTACGCCGCTTCGCCTTGCTCTTACCACGGCCTTTCATGCGGCACATCTTCAACGCGGCGTTCAGCTTCTGCGCGCGCGTCAGGGCCTTATTGACGACCTTCGCGCGGGTGGGTGGGCATCCAGTAATTCCGAGCTTCGTGGCCTGTTTGACGACCGCCCCGTTCTGGCCCGTGAGGACCGTCGGCATCGTCAGGTTCTGTCCGCAGAGGCTGTATTTAGCGCTCGCGGGGAGATTCGTCGCGAGAATCGAGTTCGGGCCCTGCGGGGCGTTCAATTCGAAGGCCGTAAACGGGGCGTCGGGGACCGCTTCGAAACGGCTGTACGTGACGCTGCCTTTGATGTCCGTGTTGCCGACGAGGTCGATCGTAACGCCTTCCCCTTGGAGCACCAGCACGAGCTGCGGGAACGCCGCACCACCATGAGACACGAAGTAGACCGGGCCCGTGAGGGGAACGTTCAGGATCGGGGTGTGCACGGTCGCGGTCGCGACATCCGACGCTGCCGGGCACCCCGCGGGGTTGGTGTTGAACTGCGCTTCGGTGCACGCTTTCCGCAGCGTGGTCAGGC
>DATMPY010000229.1:0-8870 GCA_035566955.1 Solirubrobacteraceae bacterium
CGAGGTGGCGATCGCCTCGCCCCCGCGGATCCTGGGGCATCAGATCGTCGCCACCGCGCAGGAGGACGGGCGGCGCGTCGGGGTGCCCTGGCTCGGGTGGACCTGCGGGGAGTGTGTCTACTGCCGCTCCGGCCGCGAGAACCTCTGCCCCCGCGCCCTCTTCACCGGGCGCGACATCGACGGCGGCATGGCCGAGTATGCGGTTGCCGACGAGCGCTTCTGCTTTGCGATCCCCCCCGGCTACCCCGACACCCAGGCCGCCCCCCTGCTCTGCGCCGGCCTGATCGGCTATCGCGCCCTGGGCATGTGCGGGGAGGCACGCACCCTCGGCCTCTACGGGTTCGGCGCCGCCGCCCACATCCTCGCCCAGGTCGCCATCTGGCAGGGGCGGCGCGTGTTCGCCTTCACCCGCCCCGGCGACATGCCCGCCCAGACCTTCGCCCTGGAGCTCGGCGCCGCCTGGGCTGGCTCCTCCGATGAATCACCGCCCGAGCCACTCGACGCCGCAATCGTCTTCGCCCCCGACGGCGCCCTCGTGCCCCTCGCCCTGCGCGCCCTTGCCCCCGGCGGCGTCGTCGTCTGCGGCGGCATCCACATGAGCGACATCCCCTCCTTCCCCTACTCCGCCCTGTGGGAGGAGCGCGCCATCCGCTCCGTCGCCAACCTCACCCGCCGCGACGCCGAGGAGTTCCTCGCCCTCGCCCCGCGGGTGCCCGTGAAGACCCAGGTGACCGCCTACCCCCTGGAGGACGCCAACGGAGCCCTGGGGGATCTGCGCGCGGGACGGTTCACCGGGGCAGCCGTGCTGACGCCGTGAGGCCCACATGGTGGGGATCTACCACACAGCTGGTCCCTTGATCTCCGCCTTGCTCACCCGCCCCCGTTTGGGTTGCGCTCGTGCAGGGAATCACAGGACCGATGGGTCAAGCGGAGAGGCCTCGGCCCGAGAGGGAACGCTGCCGCAGAGGGTAGTCGAATCGCCCGCGACGGGCTGCCTGCCGCGTCCAGCGTGCTCCTGGGACAGGAAATTCAAATGAATCGACTGCCGTCAGGAAGGGAGGATCCACGATGTCTACGGCCGTAAGCGCAACCGCCCCAAGCGCAACCGCAGATTCCGCGGATTGCACACACGCCCCACCCACAGATGGCACATACTCCTCGCCGAGACCCACCCGCGGGGTTGTGCCGCCAGGCCCGCGGTTGCCGCGCGACGTCGCGGAGGAGCCGCTCTTCGGGCAATGGCAGCAGCATGGCGATCGACGCGCCCGGGAGGCGCTCATCGAGCGCTTCCAGCCGCTCGCCAGAGGCCTGGCGCGACGGTATCTGGGCGTGCCGGAGCCGATCGACGACTTGACACAGGTCGCGTACATTGGGCTGATCAAGGCGATCGACCGCTTCGACCCCGCGCGCGGCAATCACTTCGCCGCATACGCGATCCCAACGATTCTCGGCGAGATCCGCCGGCACTTCCGCGACACCGCGTGGGCCACACACGTCACCCGCGGTGCCCAGGAGCGCGCGATGGAGGTTGAGCGGGCGAGCGAGCTCCTGACATCCAGGCGCCGACACTCCCCAACGGTCGCGGAGCTCGCCGAGTATCTCGAGCTGGACCAGGCCGACGTGCTGGACGCCCTCCAGGTGACTCACGCCCGTGGCTCTGTCTCCCTCGATGCCCCGCATCCGAGCGCCGGGGAGGAAGATCTGGAAGCTCCTCGCGCCGAGAGCATCGGCGCCGAGGACCCGGGCTACGAGCTGGTTGAGGACGGCTCCGCCGTGGAGCATGCCCTCGCCTCACTCTCCGTGCGCGAGCGGCGCATCCTGCATCTGCGCTTCGTGCACGAGATGACCCAGACCGAGATAGCGGCTCAGATTGGACTCTCACAGATGCAGATCTCCAGGTTGCTGCGTGGCTCGTTGGAGCGGATACGCGCGATCGCCGAGGGCGGCTCGCCTTGCGATACCTGACTCTGTGGGTCGAGCGACGCCCTGCCTCGGATCCGCTGGATCTCATCCGCGCTGGAGGCGCACCGCCAGCAGCGCGATATCGTCCCCGCCGCGCCCGCTGAGGAGCGGCGGCTGGTGCCCGGCGAGCGCAACGGCGAGTCGCGCGAGCTCCGCGGTCCGGGTCATCGCGATCAGGCAGACCGTGCAGAGATCCGCCCCGGGAGGCGAACAATCCCCCTGCGGCTCCATGGCTCAAATACTCATCATGTGCGCCGCCGCCAGCCCCGCCCACTCGCCGTAGGGGGCGAAGAACTCGCGCACCCCTTGCTCCTGCGCGCGGGCGTGCGGGTCCCCCCCGCTCAGCTGGCGGCCCACCAGCTTCAGCAGGCCCACGTCCCCCGCCGGCAACTGGTCGTGGCGGCCCTGGCCGTGGAGGGCAAGCATCTCCACCGTCCACGGCCCGATGCCCGGAATCGCCCGCAGGCGTCGCCACGCCTGCTCGTGGTCGGGGCAGTGCAGATCGATTCGCCCCCGCGCCACCTCGCGCGCCGCGCGCACCAGCGTGCGCGCTCGGGCGCCCCCCAGGTCCAGCGATTGCAGCAGCGCTGGCGACACCCCCGCGAGGGCCTCGGGCGTCGGCACGTCGCGCAGTTCGCCTTCGCCGCCGCGGAGGCCGCCGCCGCCATTGCGCGGGCCATGCCGGTCGCGTAGACCCGGGTGGGCGGCCCGCGGGCCATGCCGGTCGCGCAGACCCGGGTGGGCGGCCCGCGGGCCATGCCCGTCGCGCAGACCCGGGGGGGCGGCCCGCGGGCCATGCCCGTCGCGCAGACCCGGGGGGGCGGGCACGTCGGGGTGGGTGGGCAGGTGGCGCCGTCCCAACCGCGCCACGATTCGTCGCTCGATCGCCGCCGCGCGCTCGAACTCGATCAGCTGCTCGCAGATCGCCCACGCCAACGCCTCCCACGGCTCCGGGCGCCGGCGCACCCGCAGCCACGGACGGCGGCGCACCGAGGAACCGATCAGGGGGTCCCGCGCGAAGCGCGCGTGGAAGGCCCGCAGGTCCTCGTCCACCCCCAGCGCGAAGCGCATCCGTTCGATCCCGTGCTCGGCCGCCCCCCGCGTGCGGGCCCACCCACCGAACACCACCCGACCCGGGGCCGGCTGGGCCACCCGCACCACCACCGGCTCCTCACCCGCGTGCAGCAGCCGTTCCAGAACTCCCCCCCGGTGGCGCAGCACCCCGTCCATGCCGCCGTGCGCGGGCAGGCGGAAGGGCCACGCGGGGCGGACATCCACGCGCAGCTCCACACCTGGCTCAGCCACCGCGCGCGTTAGATTGTCCCCCCGCCGCGGGGCCCTGGCGCTAGTCGCGGCCACCGAGCAGGTGGACATCCACAAGCAGCGAGCGGCTGCCCACGATCTGGACCAGTTCGCCCGCGCCCCGTGAGGAGCGACGACCACGGCCCCCACCCTCGCGCCGGCCGAGGCGTCGCGCGGGCCCCAGCCGGATGAGATCGCGGCGGCGCCCGCGGCGGTGCACCAGGCCCGCCAGTGCCGCCCCCGCGACAAAGCCCGTGGCGGCCACCGCCGCCGCCTGGACCGCGGGCACCACCGAGTCGGCGGCCCTGCGTACCTGGATCGCCCGCGGCGTGGGCGTCACCACTACCGCGTCGATTTCCTCGGTGTCACCACCAAGGTCCTGCGGCAGGTCGTTCTCAAGCGGTTCGCCCATGCCGCAGGGAAGTGTAGAGCCCGGTCCAGACCGCTAGTCGAAGCAACCCCCCAGGCGACCCCAGCGGCGGAGGAGCGGTCGGCACAGATATCAAAAATCCCAGCCCTGTCTAACGATCGTTATACAGAACCCAAAAAAAACATATCCAACTCCATCCCCCCGGAGTGGCCGGTTCTCCTCGGCCGCTCCCCCTCGGCCCAGAAGGAACCCCCCTGCGGAGCATTGAGGCTCAACGAGAAGCTCGGGGGAGCTGGGACACGGGACAGGTGCCTCGAGACAGTGGGGCTACAAGACCCGCTCGTACACCCGGTAGCGGCGCTTGATCTCGCCGCCCATCCCTTCCATCGCGCGGTTCATCGGCTTGTTGACCTCGAGGATCCAGCCCATCTCGCCGCCCTTTTGGGGCGTGCGTTCCGCGGCGTCGAAGTGCATCTGGTAGAAGCGCGCCGCGACCCCGGTGTGCTGGTACTCGGGCTTCACCCCCAGCGCGAACACGCGCACCGCGTCGATCTTGCGTTTCTCGCGTAGTGCCGTCACCCAGCCGAAGGGCAGCAGCCGACCGTTGAGCTTCGCCAGAACCTGGTTGAAGTCGGGCAGCGTCAGGGCGGCACCCACGACCTCGCCGGTGTCCCGTTTTTCCGCGACCATCGCCCAGTTCTCGTCGAGGATCGGTTTGAGGTCCTTGGCCATGTGGCGGACCTCCTCCTCGTTGAGCGGCACCGAGGCCCAGTTGTTCTCCCAGGCGGCGTTGTAGACCTCGAGGAATCTCGTCACCTCCGCGTGCAGATCCTTCTTGCGGAAGCTGCGGCACACGATCCCATGCTCGGACTCGAGCCTGTCGGCGGCTTCCCAGATTGCGGGGTGCACCTTCTCGCGCTTGTCCACGTAGAGGCTCCACATGTACAGGTCCATCGCCTTGGCCATGCCGATGTCCTGCTCGAAGAGGCGCTGGTAGTAGGGGTGGTGCCACGGGCAGAGGATGATCGGCGGATACTCGTGCCCCTCGACCAGCAGCCCGATCTCGTCGTTGGTCGTGAAGTCCATCGGGCCCACCATCCGGTCGCGGCCTCGCTCGCGCAGCCACACCTCCGCGGCGTCGAGCAGCGCCCGGGCGGCCTCGGGGTCTTCCTCGCACTCAAACCAACCGAACAGGCCCCAGTCGTTGCCCTGGAACTCGTTGAAGTTGCGATCCACGTGCGCGCTGATACGACCGACCGCCCGCCCGTCGCGCCACGCCAGGAAGTACTGGGCCTCGGCGTGCTTGAAGAACGGATTCTTCCGCTGGGCCAGGCGCTTCTTCAGGTCCATCAGCAGCGGTGCCACCCAGTTGCGCTCGTTACGATAGAGCCGCCACGGCAGCTTGATGAACGTGTTCAGGTCGCCCCGGGAGGTGACCGGACGGATCTCTACACCGATGATGCAGCCCTCCCCCGCACTCTTTTGACAGCCATCGTCCGCCACCCTACATGCCCCCGTTGACAGACGCCGCCGCGCACCCATCGGCGGACGATGCGCAAGAGGTTCGAGCGCCCACGGGCAGCGCCCCGCCCCGGGACGTCTTCGCCAAGGTCCGCAACCACGAGCGCGCGGAGCTGCTCGCGGCGGCGCGGGAGGCGGACATCCTGCCCTACTTCCACGTCCTCACCTCCCCGGCGATGCCCGTGGTGGAGATGGAGGGGGCGCAGCGGATCATGCTGGGGTCCAACAACTACCTCGGTCTCACTGGAGACGAGCGCGTACTCGGAGGAGCCCAGGACGCCCTGCACCGCTACGGCACCGGCCTGACCGGCTCACGCTTCCTGAATGGCACGATCCCGCTGCACCTCGAACTGGAGAGCGAGCTCGCGGAGTGGATGGGAACCGAGGACGCGTTGGTGTTCACCACCGGCCACCAGACCAACCTCGGCACGTTGGGGACCATCCTCGGACCAGGCGACACCGTGATCGCGGACTCCGGCGACCACGCCTCGATCTTCGACGGCTGCGTGCTCTCGCGCGCGAAGCTGCGCCCGTTCCGCCACAACCGCCTGGAGAAGCTCGAGAAGATGCTGGAGCGCGCCCAGGGCGATGGGGGCGGGGTGCTGGTGGTCCTCGACGGACTCTTCTCGATGGAGGGAGACATCGCCCCGCTGGTGGAGATCTGCGATCTGTGCGAGCGCTATGGAGCGCGGCTGATGGTCGACGAGGCGCACGGCGCCGGCGTGCTCGGTGCCCGCGGCGCCGGCACCGCCGAGCTGCTCGGGGTCGAGGATCGCGTGGACCTGCGCATGGGCACCTTCTCCAAGTCGCTGGCCTCCTGCGGGGGCTTCGTGGCGGGGCCCGCCGAGGTGATCGAGTACCTGCGGATCTACTCGCGCCCCTTCCTCTTCACCGCCTCCGCCGTGCCGGCCGCGCTGGGGGCGGCCTTGGCGGCGCTGCGCGTGCTGCGCTCCCCGGAGGGCGGGCCGCTGCTCGAGCGGGTGCTCGAGAACGCGTGGCGCCTGCGGGACGGTCTGGAGGAGCTCGGCTTCGCGGTGGTCGCCCCCCAGCCACTGCCCACCAGCCGGGCACTGCCAGCCGACCGGGCGCTGCCCACCGATCGGGCGCTGCCCACCGACCGGGGGCACACAGCCGGACCGGGCCGCTCCGGCTCGGCGCCCGACCCGGCCCGCGGGGCTGGGGGACCGTCGGCGATCCCGAGCGTGGCCTCCGCGCCCGGCGTGCGCCCCGACGCGAACGGGGCGCCCACGATCGTGACCCCGATCGTGCCCGTACTCGTGGGCGACGACTGGAAGGCGGCGCTGCTATGGCGGGCGCTGTACGACGCCGGGGTGTTCGTCAACACGGCGCTGCACCCCGCGGTGCCTCCCGGCGGGGCGCTGCTGCGCACGAGCGTGATGGCCACCCACGACGAGGCCACCATCGACCGCGCCCTGGAGATGTTCGCCCAGGTGAAGCAATCTTTCGAAGCCGAACACGGACCGCTCCCCGGTCCCGAGCGCGCGAGCTGAGCCGCGATGCATTCCTCAGTTGCTCGGTGCAAAATAAAAAAAGGTCGCTTTTAGCGCACGATCTGCGTAGGACGGTGTTGACCAGGACCCCCATGCTGGCGTAGCTTGATGGGGCGCTTTGCGTGAACGCTCGGAACTCGCTCCGCGTCGCCGACAGAGGGGTGCCGGGGCCGGATGGGACATCCGGTGGGCGAGCCAAGAGCGATCTTCGCAGCGCGCTACTCGTAAAAAAAGCAAGCATGTTGTGCGCCGCGAGGACCCCGCGGCGGCAACGGGGAGTGAGCTCACATGAATGCGACAGCCACGATCGCCCCTGCCGGCCGGGTGGGCGGGCCACCTCAATACATGCGCGCCCTGGAGCGCGCCAACAAGGTGCGACTAGCGAGAGCGGAGCTCAAGCGCAGGGTGGCCACCGGCGAACTGGATGTCGTGGACGTGATCCTGGAGTGCCCGTGGGAGGCCCAGAGCATGGCGGTGGCGGACCTCCTGATGAGCCAACGCCGTTGGGGCGAGAGCCGCTGCCGCAAGTTGCTCGCCCAGCTGCAGATGTCCGAGACCAAGACCGTGGGGTCGATGACCGACCGCCAGCGGCGCACGCTCGCCTCCGCATGCCGGGAGCAGAGCGCGATGGTCCTCGGCAGATGAGCGGCCAGGACAAGCGCGCCCGAGGCAAGCGCAGAGGTCCGGTGGACGGGACACAGTACGCGACCGTCCTCAGCCGATGAGCGGTCCACGCAGGGCGGTGTTTCCAGCCCGCCGGCGTGGCGAGGAATGGTGCCGTGAGGCGGGGCCGCGCGCTTGGCGCGGCCCCCGGGGTAACGGACAGCCCGAGGAGAGCTTTACCTGCCACCACCCCGCGAGCATCCCGATCAGGCCGAGACGGGGGCGCACCTCCCACACGCCACAGCCCCGTTCGCCGAGGTTCACAACCGGCAGACGCACGAACTTGTAGCGAGCCGGTTCCCGCTTCATCCGCTCCAGCAGCTCCCGCGCGCTCCACTCGAGCTCCGACCGTCGCGCCGCCTGTTCCTGGGCTTCGCGCACGCGCAGCGCGAGGCGGTCGCGCAGGCGCTCGAGCTCGCCGAGCGAGAGTAGACGGGGGCCCGTGGACGGCAGCGCTGGAGCCGTCGAGATGTGCGGGAAGCCACTGGCGACGATCCCAGACAGCTCGCGCTCGAGCCTTGCGACCTGCGCTTTCAGCGATCTGCGCGCGGCCCGCGCGGCCGCGGCGCTGGCCGATCTCCGATCGGCCTCCGTCCCCAGCGCACGACCAGAGAACTCGGGATCGATGATGAGCTGCTCGACTAAGGGCATGGCCCTGCTCCTCCTCGCCTGTTTGCCGCTTTGTGGAGTCTATCAGCGCCTGACTGAAAAGTCAGCAGTGGGTATAGCGATAGTTATTACGGCACATCGGGATTGGGGTTACCGGTGCCCTTCGAGCATCGACAGGCACATCCACAGCGCCTCCTCGACGTGCAGGGAGGAGACGCCGGGGACCTGCAGGGTGAAGAGGACCACCTCGCCCACGCTTGCGCCAGCCGCGTGACCGGGGGCGATCTCGCCGAACAGCATGGCCACCGCCGCGCTGGAGTCGGCCACGACCAGCTGGCCCGCGGGCAGGGCGGGGGACGCGGGGAGGCGTCCAAGCGTCTCGCCCGCACGACTGGAGCGCACACCGAGCGGGCCGTCGAGCGCCGCGGCGTCGAGCGCCCACACGGGCACGCCGGTGTCGACGAGCGCGATCAGCAGCGCGTCCGCCAGGGGGTGGTTGGAGTGAAAACCCCCCTGGAGCATGCGCGCGAGCATCGCCTCCTCGATCGGGGTGCGCGCAACGTCGGGGTCGAGGCCGATATGTCTGAAGAAGACGCGGTAGGCCGCCGGCACGGGCCGCTGGCGAAGGTTGATCGCGTGGGGGCCCGACCAGCGGTTGGAGAGCTCGCGCAGCCGCTCCCTGAGCGCCGCCCGGGAGCCACCGCGGACGGGATCGACGGTGGCGCGCACGTGCACGAGGTTCAGGCCAGGCAGCTCCTCCCGCACCTCGCCTTCGCACCACCCAAGCGTGGGCTCCGCCGGCGAGGGCCCGCTCCCAGAGAGACCAGACCCACCCCCGAACGGATCCGCCCCCGCGGCCCCACCCCCAGAGAGACCAGACCCACCCCCGAACGGATCCGCCCCCGCGGCCCCACCCCCAGAGAGACCAGACC
>DATMPY010000230.1:0-8650 GCA_035566955.1 Solirubrobacteraceae bacterium
CCCCCGCGGCCACGCGCGGCCCGGCACCCCCACGCGGCCATGCGAGGCGGGCACCCCCGCGGCCACGCGCGGCCCGGCACCCCCACGCGGCCACGCGCGGCGCAGCACCCCCACGCGGCCATGCGCGATGCACCCCATGCGCGATGCACCTTTACGCGCTACGCGCTGTTGCGCTCGTAAATCAGCCGCAGCCCCGTGAGCGTCAGCAGGTCGTCCACCCCTTCGATCGTGGTCGTGAAGGGGACGATCGCGTTCGCCAGGCCCCCCGTGGCGATGGTCTTCGTCTCCGGCCCCAGCTCCCCCCGCAGGCGGTTGACGATCGCGTCCACCTGACCCGCCGTCCCGTACACGATCCCCGAGCGGATCGCGTCGATCGTCGTCTTGCCGATCAGCGACCGCGGCGCCGTCACATCCACCCTCGGCAGCGCCGCCGCCCGCTCCGTGAGCGCCTCCAGCGAGATCTCCACCCCCGGGGAGATGATCCCCCCCAGGTACTCCCCCTGGGCGGACACCGGGTCGTAGGTGATCGCCGTGCCGAAGTCCACCACCACGCACGGCCCCCCCAGGCGCTCGTGGGCCGCGACCGCGTTGACCAGCCGGTCAGGCCCGATCTCGCGCGGGTTGTCGTAGCGGATCGGCATCCCCGTCCTGATCCCAGGGCCCACCGCCACCATCTCGTGGCCGAGGTAGCGCCTGGCCATCTCCCCCCATTCCGGGCCCAGCACCGGCACCGTCGAGGAGACGATCGACGCGTCGATCTGCCCCATCGACACCTGCCGCAGCTCCAGCAGGTTGCGCAGCGCCGCCCCCAGCTGGTCGGACGTCGACTGGCGCACCGTCGCAAAGCGCCAGTGCTCCTGCAGCTCCCCATCGCGGAACGTCCCGAAGTGGGTCTGGGTGTTGCCGACGTCAACCGCGAGCAGCATCGAGCGCAGAAGGGTACCCCGAAACCCCCGCCGTCCCCACACACGCTCGGTCATCCCGCGCCGGGCCCCGATCCCCGGCCAGGCCCATCGACCTCACCCAGATTCCCCCAGCACCAGCCCGCGGCCCCGGGGCATGCCCACGGACACTGCCAGAGCGGTTCCCGCTCAGACCGGCCCGCGCGGCGGAGCCCTCTGGGCGGAGCCTCATCAAAAAAACTTGCCCCCCCACAGCCCGGGACTCCTATATGCTCGCGGGGTGAGCCACGCAAACGGTGGGCCGAAGATCAAGCTGTACGTGCTCCCCGGCTCCCACCCCTGCGCCGCGGTGGAAGTTGCGCTCGAGCGCAAGGGGCTCTCCTTCGCGCGCGTCAACCTCCTACCCATGGTCCAGGTCGGGCTCGGCCCCATCCTCTACGGCGGCAGCACCGTCCCCGGCATGCGCCTCGACGGCGAGCGCCTCGTGGGCTCGCGCACCATCATGCGCCGCCTCGACGAGCTCGCCCCCGATCCCCCCCTGCTGCCCGCCGACCCCGCCGCGCGCGCCCGCGTGCTCGAGGCCGAGCGCTGGGGCGACGACGTCTTCCAGAGCGTCCCCCGCCGGATCCTCGACGCCGGCTTCCTGATCGATCCCTCCCTCATGGAAAGCTACGCCGGGGACGCCAAGCTGCCCCTCCCCCGCGCCATGCTCCGCCCCGCCCTGCCCCTCACCGCCAAACTGATGGCCAAACGCAACCACGCCCAGGAGGGGCCCGTGCGCGCAGACCTCGCCGCCCTCACCACCCAGCTGGGGCAGATCGACGGGTGGATCGCCGAGGGGCTCATCGGGGGCGAGCAGCCCAACGCCGCCGACCTCCAGATCGGCTCCACCATCCGCCTCCTCCACACCATCGGCGACATCCGCCCCCTCATCGACCCCCACCCCGCCGCCGCCCTCACCCGCTACTTCCCCCCCATGGCCGGCGAAATCCCCACCGGCACCCTTCCCGCCGCCTGGCTGGCGGGAAGCGCCAGCGGCTCGTAGCAGCAACGCCCGCCAACCGTCATCCGGCTCCCCGCGCCACCCCCGGGCCGCTATCCGACCGCGGCGGTGGAGAGTCTCAGCGCACCCCTTGAACGCGGCGCTCAGTTCCCGAGTCGAAGCGGTGGCGAGTCCCAGCGCACCCCCTCCGTCGGGGGCAGCGACGCGAGCGCGTCCGCCAGGCGGCGCCCGCCCGGGGCCGTCAGCTCGAAGTCGAGCTCCAGCGCCGGGATCAGCACGAAGCGGCGGGTGAGCACCTGCGCGTGAGGCAGCGTCATGCGCTCGTCGCGGAGCTCCACATCGCCCACCAGGAGGATGTCGATGTCGATCGCCCGCGGCCCGTGGCGAGGGCCTCCCGCGGCGCGCCCCAACCGGCGCTCGAGCGCCTTGACCGCGTCGAGCAGGTCCAGCGGCTCCAGCGCCGTGCGCACCCGTAGGCACGCGTTGAGGAACGACGGTTGATCGAGGACCTCCCCCACCGGGTCCGTGTCGTACACCGACGAGGACCCCACCACCTCCACCCCCCTCGCGGGCAGGGCATCCGCCGCGGATTGCAGGTGCCCCCGGCGATCGCCGAGGTTCGAGCCGAGGCCGAGCAGTCCGATCCGGGGGGGCACGGGGGGAACGGTAATGATCTCTGCGCGCAGGAGACGGGAGCGGACTGCCCTGCGCTCAGGGGACAGGGGAGATGGTGCGCGGGAGATGGTGCGCGGGAGACGGTGCGCGGGGACCCAGCGTCGGCCTACGCCCCCGCGGGCTCGCCGGTTGGCGCCTGCTCGCGCAGGCCGATGCGGCTGTGCAGGCGGCGCAGCGGGCGGGGTGCCCACCACGTGCGCTCTCCCAGGCGGCCCATAATCGCCGGGACCAGCAGCGCGCGCACCACCGTGGCGTCGATCGCCACCGCCAGCGCCGCCCCGAAGCCCAGCTGCTTGATGAAGAAGATGTCCGACGTGATGAACGCCCCGATCGCCACGCAGAACAGCAGCGCCGCCGCCGTCACCAGGCGTCCAGTGCGCTCCAGGCCCTGCGCCACCGCCTCCCGCGTGGGCTGGCCGCCGTCGTGGATCTCCTTGATGCGCGCGAACAGGATCACCCCGTAGTCCGTCGACAGCGCGAACGCCACCACGAACAGCAGCACCAGGTTCGACTCCTCCAGTCCCCCGATCGGGCTGAACCCCAACAGCCCCGATGTGTGGCCCTCCTGGAAGACCAGCACCAGCAGGCCCGCCCCCACCGCCACTGTGAGCAGGTTCATCGCGAACGCCACCAGCGGCAGCACCAGCGAGCCCGTCATCAGGAACAGGAACCCCCCCGTCACCAGCGCCAGGATCAGCAGCGCCAGCGGGGTGTGCGCGGAGATCGCCGCCTTCTGGTCCACGAACCACGCCGTCGCTCCCCCCACCAGCAGCGTCGGCGCCCTTCCGACCGCGCGCAGCCGGCGCACCAGCGCCTGGTTCGCCGGGGCCCCGTCCGTGCCCCGGGGCTGCAGTTCGATCTCCCACGTGTCCCGCCCCACGTAGCGCGACCCCGTCACCGTCGCCTGGCCGCCCGCCGTGAGCTGCGCCCGGTGCGCGAAGGACGCCACCGCTGCCGTGCCAGTGCTCCTCGGCGGCCCCGCGTGGACGACCATCGTGATCGTCTGCGACCCGTCCACCGCGAATTCCCGCGTGAGCGTGTCCGCGAGCAGGCGCGGCTGGGCGGAGGCCGGCAGCACGTGGGCGTCCGCCGGCACCAGCGCCAGGCGCAGCGCCGGCAGCGCGATCGCGATCAGCACCCCCGCCGTGCCCAGCGCCACCACGCCCGGGCGGCGCATCACCCCGCGCGCCAGGCGCCCCCAGCCGCCCTCCGCGTCCGCGCGCGCCGCGCGCTCGGAGCTGCGCTGCAGCCACGCCGGGGCGAGCGAGTTGATGCGCGGGCCCAGCGCCACCAGCACCGCGGGCAGCACGATCAGCGAGACCGTTCCCGCGCTGAGCGCCACCAGCGCGCCCCCCACCCCCATCGAGTAGAGGAACCGCAGCGGGAACACCAGCATCGACGCCAGCGCCCCCGCCACCGTCAGCGCGCTGTAGAGCACCGTGCGCCCGGCAGTCTGCATCGTGCGCGCGATCGCCGCCCGCGTGTCGAGGCCGTGCGCCAGCTCCTCGCGGTAGCGCGAGAGCACGATCAGGCTGTAGTCGATGCCCAGGCCCAACCCCACCCCCGTCACGAGGTTCACCGCGAAGATCGAGAGCCCCAGGAACTGGTCGATCAGCCGCAGCAGCAGGAACGTGAGCACGATCGCAAAGCCCCCCACCAGCAGCGGCAGCGCCGCCGCGATCAGCCCCCGGAAGACCCAGAAGGAGAGCAGCAGCAGGATCGGGATCGCCAGCGTCTCCGCGCGTTTGAGGTCCGAGGTGACCCGTTCGTTGATTTCGTGGAACGCCACGTCGTTGCCCCCCAGGCGCACCCCGCTGCCCGCCACCCGCGGGGCCACCCGCGCCACCGCCGCCGCCGAGCGTTCGCGGTTCGCGTACGCCGCCAGCACCAACGTGAGATGCCCGTCGCGCGAGACCAGCTCCGGCAGATGCGTCGCCGGGTAGTCGACCAGCCGCTGGAAGCCCGGCTGCGCCGCGAGCAGCGCCGCCACACGCTGCGCGTCGTTGGCAGCCGCCGGGTCCGCGCGGACATCGCGCGCGCTCGGCACCAGCGCCGCCACCCCGTAGGTCGCCGACTGCCCCGTCGCCCGTTCGATCGCCCGCAGCACCTGCTGGTTCTGCGCCGCCGGGTCCTGGAAGTCCGACGATTCGCTCTTCAGCAGCGACACCACCGGCGCCCCGACCGCCGCCGCCAGCAGGAACACCACGCCCGCTACGATCAGCACCCGGCGCGTGCGCTCGTTCGCCAGCCGCGCCAGGCGCTCGATCATCGCCGGCCCCCCGTCAGTGCAGGTCGCCTACCGTGGGGCACTTGATCTGCCGCAGTCCCCGGGCGCCGCCGCATGATGCCGAGTCGAGCCATCCCCGCGGAGTATAGTGACTGCTAACTAACTGTCAAGAGGGGTCTTCAAAATGTGCCACGAGCATGAATCCATTCCCGGTCGCCGCCAGTCCCCCGCATGTGTCATTTCAACCATTATCTGTCATACTGAGCGCTTATGGATGCTCATGACAACACGCTCTCGAGGGCCGGGACGCCCCTTGGCGTGGCCGAGGCGAAGCGCCGCTTCTCCGAGCTGATCGATCGGGTCGACGCCGGGGAGCGCTTCGTGGTGTCCCGGCGAGGCCGCCCGGCGGTGGTACTTGGACCGCCCACCCCGGAAGCTCTGCGACCCCCCGCGCGGAGGCCGGTGGGGCTCGCCGCGGTGGCGGGCGCACTGGCCGATTGGGAGGACCTGGACGAGGCGGTGCGAGAGATCTACCTCGCCCGGCGCCACAGCCACGACCGCGCGGCGCCGGATCTCGGCTGAGAGACCGGACCAGACGTCACGGACCAGACGTCATGTACTGCTTCGACACGGACACCCTGAGCGCCGTGATCCGCCGCGACCCTCCGCTGCACCTGATCCGTCGTCTGGCCCAGGTCCCCGCCGATGAGCAGGCCACGACGACGATCACCTTCGGCGAGTTGCTCTACGGGGCCGCCAGACGCGGCAGCGAGCGACTGACCCGCCAGGTGCGCGAGGTGATTTGCACCGCGACCGCCATCCTCCCGTTCGACAGCGACGCCGCCGAGGTCTACGGGCCGCTGCGAGCCCGCCTCGAGCGCGAAGGACGGCGCCTGGACGAGCCCGACCTTCGCATCGCATCGATCGCCCTCGCCCGCGGCCTGACCGTCGTGACCGGCAACGTCCGCCACTTCGCCCGCGTCCCCGACCTCGCAGTCGAGAACTGGCTCGTCGAGAAGCCCCCCCGAGTAACTCCCCAGTAACTCCCACACGGACACCCCTGGCGGGATGCGCCGCGGAGACCATTGACAGCGCCGTATTCATCCGCGGCCCTATGGGTCCTTTGTGTGTGTGCGCTTCGGGGCGCCGGTGGCCGCGACCCCCCAGCTACTCCTCCGCCTCGCGCCACACCTCCACGGAGACTTCGGCGACCGACAGGGGGATCGGGGGCTCGGGCTTGGTCGCCTTGACCCACACCCCTTCGAGCTCATAGTCCGCGAGCAGGCGATCCGCGATCGTCGAGCAGAGCCGCTCGAGCGTGCGATGCGAGCGCTGCTGGGCGATCAGCGCCACCAGCTGGCAGACCTCCCCGTAGTCTACCGTGTCCTCGATGCGGTCCGTGACCGTGGCGTCGGTTTCCCCCACCTCCAGGCGCAGGTCGAGCACCAGGCGCTGGCCCACCTCCCGCTCCGCCTCGCTGACGCCGTGGCGCGTGTAGAGCGACAGGCCCGTGATCTCGATCGTGACCGCCTCCGCCCCCAGCTCGCGCTCCTCCTCGTCGTCCTCTTCGTCCTCTTCCTCCTCGTCCCCCACCCCAGCAAGCTCTTCCTCCCCGGGCCCGGGGTGGCGCTCGGGCTCCTCCGCGTAGAGGCCCTCGCCTCCGCCCCCCCGTGCCTCCCCGCCTTCGCCGCTGCGCCCCTCATCGCCTCCGCCGCCGCGCTCCCCCGCGGAGTCTCCCGCCGGCGCGCCCGCGTCCAGATCGTCCTCGTCGTTCATCGCGCGCTCAACGTAGCAGCGGCCACGCCGGGGGCGCCAGACCGGGGGCCACCCCGCCTGACCCACGACACCCCGCTCGCGACGCTCAACATCCGCCACTTCGCCGGCATCGACAGCCTGCGGCTCCTCGCGGCCGCCTGATCTCCCCCGCGCCCGAGCGGGAGTGAGGCGAGCCGCCCCCAGGAGAGCTACTTCTTCCCGCCCTTACCTCGGCTCCCGGCCGTCTTCTTCTTCTTGGACGCCTTCTTGGCCCTGGCCCTGTGCTTCGGGCAGCCCGTGACCGCGACCTTCGTCTGCTCGCGGATCGCATCGCCGTTCTGCGCCAGGAATTCCGTCGGCATCGTCAACGTCCCCCTGCACGGGTTCCCGTTCGCCGCCAAAGCCGAGAACGGCCCCTGTGGGAGCGTCAGTTCGAAGCTGCCGATCGGATCGTCGGGGACCGTCTTGAACGTGCTGCTCGTGATCCCCTGTTTGCTGATGAACGTTTCGCCGTGCAGGTTGAGGGTCACGCCGTACCCCTGGAGCACGATGATCAGTTCGGGGAACTTCGCGCCACCGTAGGAGACGAAGTACGCAGGGCCAGTCAACGGCACCGGCAGGATCGGCGTGATCGCGGTCGCGTGCCCGATCACCGACGCCGCGGGGCACAGCGCCGGGTTCGCCACGAACGTCTTTTCCGGGCACGCTTTCTGCAACGTCGGCAGCCTTGAGGGCAGCTGTTTGGGGAGCTCCACTTTGACGAGTTTGATGTTCGTCTGCGTGCCCTGCGGGGCGTTGGGGTAGGAGAGCTTCACGTGCAGGCTCTCCCCGTCAGCTCTGGAGGGCTTGCCCGAGGTGGAGACCTTGAACGTGGGTTTGAACTGGAGGTTCTGGCAGTTCGCCATCTGGAAGGAGTTCGTGACCGTGACCGGAACCTGATCCGCGGGATTCGTGAAATCAGCGCCCGCTCCGTCCACGGTCGCGGCGAAGCTCGCGGGGTCGCAGTTGGTCGGGTTGATCATGAATTCCGGGCGGTCGATGTAGACGCGGATGTCGCGGACGTGGATCACGATCCCGTCGATGATGTGCGGGATCGGATCGGACGCTTTCGCGTCGACCGTCACAACAGCAGTTTGCGGGTTGATCTCGAGCGCGAAACGGATCACGACCGTCCCGAGGTCGAACGGGCCGACCTTCGCCGAGGTGATCGAGACGACGGAGAACGGCGCCCCGTTGTACGGGCCGGCCATGTAGACCTTCCCCGGCGTGTACGCAAGCACCGAGCCAACCCCAGCGCCGACGAGCGTGTGCCCGATTTCGCTGTCCTTCGGACAGGATGGTTCGGCTTCCTCCTGGGCGCCGGTGAGGTGCTTGGCCGCTTCGATGTCCGCGTCGGAGCAGAACGGGACCCCAGTGAGCTTCGCCGTCAGGCCCGCGGGCAGGATCGAGGTGAACCGGGTGATCTCCTGTTCGCCGTCGTTGCGGGTGATGTGGATGTCCATCGGGCTGTAGGCGCCCGCGCTGTTGTTCAGCGTGCCCGCCTCGATGCCCGGGTGAAACGGTGGGACGCCGCCCGTGGGGCAGGGGCCGCCGCCGATCCCGTTTTCGATCTGGACTGGGTTGCTCAACAGGTGCTGCGGGAGTTCGGGCGCAGACCACGGGGTGAAATCAGCTTCTGCGATGTACGCACCGCACGTGGGTGGACTTACCAGCGGTGAGGTTGCGCCCTGGCGCAGTTCCAGCGTGAACCTGTTGAAGGGGACCTGGGGGTTTTCATCGAACGTCGTCACGAGCTGCCCGGTTACGGGGTTCGCTTCGATATGACCCGCGAGTTTGACGATGATCCCCCGCTGGGGGTCTTTCACGACGATGTACAGGCCGAGCAGCGAGTCGAATTCGTTATCGAAAGGTGTCGCCACATACACCGCGCCCCTGAGGGTTTCCGACAGGACGGGGGTTTCAACCTTGACCGCCCCGATCTTCGATTCGGGCGGGCAGCCTTCCCCGGGCAGCGACGCAGCTGTTTCGGCTTCGTACTGCTGCGGGGTGCACGTCCCCAGACCCGAGCCCGCGGACGGGTTGATCGTG
>DATMPY010000231.1:0-2053 GCA_035566955.1 Solirubrobacteraceae bacterium
GGGCTTCCAGCGCTCGCTCACAATCGCAGCCAGCCGCACGGCGGCGGTCACCCGCCAGGGCTTCGCCTACTCGCTACGGCTCGCGCCCGGCGAGCAGTGGTCGACCACCTTCACCCTCACACCTCACGCCGCACAGCTGGGGGTCGCCTTCGCGCAGCGCGAGCCGCGCGGCAGCCTGTCCCAACTGAGCGCCTCCAAGTCGGCCGAGCTCGAGCAGTGGCTGGCGGGGGCGCCGGTGTTGCATACTCAGGACACGGCGCTGGCGCGCACGTACCGCGCGAGCCTCAGCGATCTCGGCGCGCTGCGGTTGCACCCCGATCTCGGCGAGGGCGCGACGCTCCCCGCGGCGGGGCTGCCGTGGTTCATGGCGCTCTTCGGCCGCGACAGCCTGATCACCAGCTTCCAGGCGCTGCCCTACCTGCCCGGGCTGGCCGCCACCACCCTGCGCGTGCTTGGGGCCCGCCAGGCCGAGGGACGCGACGACTTCCACGAGCAGGAGCCGGGCAAGATCCTGCACGAGCTGCGCTTCGGCGAGCTCACCGCGCGCGGTGAGCGCCCGCACTCCCCGTACTTCGGAACCGCCGACGCCACGCCTCTGTTCCTCGTCCTCCTGGACGAGTACCACCGCTGGTCGGGCGACGCGGAGCTCGTCCGGGCCCTGGAGCCCAACGCCCGTGCCGCCCTGGCGTGGATCGAGGACAGCGGCGACGCCGACGGCGACGGGTATGTCGAGTACGCCTGTCGCAACAACGCCACTGGGCTGGTCAACCAGTGCTGGAAGGACAGCTGGGACGCGATCCAGCACGCCGACGGCACGCTGGCCCGGGGGCCGATCGCGACCTGCGAGATCCAGGGCTACGTATACGACGCACGGCGCCGCTGCGCCCGTCTGGCCCGCGAGGTATGGGGCGATCCGGCGCTCGCCGAGCGCCTCGAGCGCCAGGCGGCCGTCCTGCGCGAGTGCTTCCGCCGCGACTTCTGGATGCCCGAGCGTGACTGCCACGCCCTCGCGCTGGACGGGGAGAAGCGCCAGGTGGACAGCTTGACCTCCAACATCGGTCATCTGCTGTGGTCGGGCCTGCTGGACGAGGACGAGGCGGCCGCGACCGCCGAGCGGCTCCTCGACGAGCAGCTCTACTCCGGCTGGGGCGTGCGCACCCTCGGCACCCACGAGGCCGGCTACAACCCGCTCGGCTACCACACCGGAACCGTGTGGCCCCACGAGAACTCGCTGATTGCCGCCGGCCTGGCGCGCTACGGCCACCGCGAGGCTGCGAGCATCATCGCCTCCACGATCCTTCAGGCAGCGCCGTACTTCGAGCACCGCCTGCCCGAGGTCTTCGCCGGCTACCCCGCGTCGGTGACGTCAGTCCCGGTGGCGTTTCCGACGGCCTCGCGTCCCCAGGCGTGGGCCGCGGGGACCCCGCTGCTGCTGTTGAGCACGCTGCTCGACCTCCATCCCGGGAGCACCGACGCGGACGTCGAGGTCCCGTGCGGCATCGGGCATCTCGCGCTGCGCTCGCAGAGAGACTAGTGTGGGCACAGTGGACGACGACGCGATTCGTGCTTTGGTGACGCGGTTGGCGCGTCCTCATCCCTCCGGGGGTGAGGTCATCGAGCGTGCGGCGATTCTCGCCGAGGGCGCGGACTTCGCGGCGGTCATGGCGTGGATCACAGCCCACGCCGGGATACCCGAGGCGCCGGTTGCCAACGCCCCTAGCCACGGCCTGCACGGCTCGCGGCTGAGCTACAGCGGGGGAGCGGCGCCCCGGCCGCCGCTTCGCTTCGTACTGCCGGCCGGCGCGCTGGCCTGAGCCTTTTCGACGGCCTCGACCAAGGGCAGTTGAGCTACGTCAACTGCCGCACCTTGGCATAGAGCTGCCGAGCAAGCGCGGCACGGTGGCGCTTGGCCCCACCGAGCAGCGCGGCGTCCAGCTGGGCGCGCTTGAACAGCCAGTGCACGTCTGCCTCCCAGGTGAACCCGATCCCACCGTGCATCTGGATCGCGCCGGCGGTGACCGACAGGCCACCTGCGGCCGCGGCGGCGCCCGCG